>JAJRAG010000046.1 GCA_028682925.1 Methanomassiliicoccales archaeon | reverse complement strand
TGAGCGGGCCAATCAACATCCACTGCGATCACAACGATGCGATGGGAGGAAGGGATGCAGGTTGGGTGCAGATCTACGGTGAGAACGCTCAGGAGGCGTACGACAACTCAATAATGGCATTCCGGAATGCGGAGAATTTGAACGTTCGTCTGCCAGTTAAGACATGCCTGGATGGATTCATAACAAGTCACTCCCTTGAGAATATGTCTCTCCTCCCTGACGACGTGGTCAAGAAGTTCGTCGGTGATTTCAAACCCATCAGGCCGCTGCTGGACGTTAGCGAACCGACCTCTTATGGCCCGTTCGACTCGCCCGAGTACTACTTCGAACACAAATATCAGCAGGTCAGGGCGATGGAGGACGCGTTTCCTGTGATAAAGGAAGTCCAGAGGGAGTTCGCGGAGATCAGCGGCAGATCATATGATTTCATTGAACCATACCGTGCAGATGACGCCGACTACATAGTGGTGGCTGCGGGGTCCACCGCCGGAACGCTCAGACAGGTCGTCGATGAGTTGAGGGCAGAAGGGAAGAAGGTAGGGAGCCTGAAGCTTAGGTTATTCCGTCCGTTCCCGGCGAAGGAGATTGCCAAGATTCTGGAAGGGAAGAAAGGCGTCGCTGTCATGGATAGGGCGATCAGCTTTGGAGCGTCAGGACCGACGTTCCCCGAGGTGCGATCTGCACTGTTCGACTTATCCAGTAAGCCGAACACCGTCGACTACGTCTATGGTCTTGGCGGAAGGGACGTCGGAGTCGACGACATTAAGGTCGTTTTCAGCCAGCTAATGAAAGGTGATAGCAAGACGATTAACTACTTGGGGGTGAGAATCTGAGCCCAACTTTGAAAGAGCTGTCACATAAACCCGCGAGGTTGACCGAGGGTCACAGATTGTGTGCGGGTTGTGCGGAACCGATAATTGTCAGGCAAGTGCTGATGGCCACCGACAAGCCTGTCGTCGTAGCAAACGCAACCGGATGCTTTGAGGTCTCGACTTCCGTGTATCCATTCACAGCATGGGACGTTCCCTGGATCCATAGTGCTTTTGAGAACGCCGCAGCAACGATAAGCGGGGTCGAGAGCGCGTACCGAGCACTTCAGAGAAAGGGGAAGATGAAACAGGAGGTGCGTTTCATCGCGTTTGGTGGTGATGGAGGCACTTACGATATCGGCTTCCAGGCTCTGTCCGGTGCGATCGAAAGGGGTCACAATTTCATGTATGTGTGCTTCAACAATGAGGCGTACATGAACACCGGTATCCAACGGTCGAGCGCGACGATGAGGGGGGCAAGCACCACTACATGCCCGACTGGATTGTGCAGCCCTGGCAAGAAGGAGTACCCAAAGGACATGACCAAGATAATCATAGCTCACGACATTCCATACGCCGCGCAGGCATCACCTCACAACTGGAAGGATCTAGTGGATAAGGCCGCGAAGGGATTCGAGATTGGCGGTCCTGCCTTCCTCAATGTGATATCACCTTGTCCCAGGGGTTGGAGACACGAGTCCGCTCAGACGGTCGAAATCTCGAAACTGGCTGTCGAAACATGTATGTGGCCTCTCTACGAATTTGAGAGGGGAACTTGGAGGTTGACGGGTGAGAGCAAACGCATTGCCGAGGGCAAGAAGGAGAAACGTCCGATGACCGACTGGTTCAAGGCACAGGGAAGATTCCGCCAGCTACTGACTGACAAATGGGCGACCGTCGCTCAAGAAGTCCAGGCGAATGTAGACAAGAAGTGGGAGTCCCTACAGGATTCCTGCAAAGTATGATGTAGCGGCTGAGGGACTTCCGACCACTTACTTGAAACCCTTTTCTTTAATTTCCCTATTCGACATATAGCTGGAAGTGCACTCACCCGAGCATTGTCAGCGCTTGGTCGTTCCCCAGTCGTGTTCGCATTCTACATCATAGACCATTTTGCAGCGGGACCGGGCGAAGGATTTCGATATCGAGCGCATTTCTTTCTTGCCGAGGGGACGGGTCATGCTTGGACGAAGAGGTGTGTTCAGAAATACAAGGTCCGGTTCTATTCTGTCGCATATCTCCACCAGTCCATCAACATCTCTCATGTTCTCTTTTATGAACATGATCTGCAAACAGAAGTCGCCTTCGAACTCCTTTCTCATGATCTCGATGTTCTCCAGGACGATGCGGAAACCTATGGAGGGGTGGGGTCGATTCACTCGTTGGTAGGTCCCTTCGCACGCAGCGTCCAATTTCGCTACAATGAAATCGAATAGTTTCATCGCCTCTCTAATTTCTGGGTTGTGGAAGAGAGATGAGTTCGTCAATATTCCGACTGGAAAGTCGGTCAAATCGCTTACTACCTCCACCATTTCAATCAGATTCGAAGCGAGGGTTGGTTCTCCGGTACCTGAGAAAGTGACTACGACTCCGCCTTTCTTTCTCCTCAGCAGTGCCGCGAGTTGCTCCCCTACCGCCTGTTCCTTTACGAATAGGCTCCTCGTGTCAGTGACGATCCCTTTGCTTCCTAGTTGGCAGTAGATGCAGTTGAAGGTGCAGACTTTCGGTTCGACACTTATAGGATCGATCCCAATTGAGCGTCCAAGTCTCCAGGATCTGACTGGACCGTACACTACGTTCATCGCGACCCGGCTTCGAGAGTTCCTACTGAGCACATCTGATATAATGATATGTTCCTAACTCGATAATCGCAATCAACACCAAACGTGTCGAATTGCGACCGGATCCCAATCATACGCAATACTGATGAAGAAGGAGAGTTCTATTTAGATTCGTGAAGGACTCACTTTTCGACAAATCAGCAAATGATTACGACAATTGGTACGTGTCCAATCCCGAGATATTTGCCTCGGAAGTCAAAGCGATCAAAGCACTGGACTTGCAGGGATTCGGACTTGACGTCGGTGCTGGTACAGGACTAGTGTCTTCTGAAATTGGGGCTCAAATTGCTTTGGACCC
>JAJRAG010000197.1 GCA_028682925.1 Methanomassiliicoccales archaeon | reverse complement strand
TGCCCGGCCTACCAAGTGAATAAAGTATCTAGTCAGCATCGCTCCTTTCCACCCTATGCTGAGTATCTCCTCAGTTCTTCTCGGCTCCCATGTCGTCTTCTTCCTTCTCTGCCCCATATTCAAACAAAACAATCTTGCACTTCGGACATCTGAATCCTTCGATGTTGCGTGGGGCCACTACGTGCATTAGCCGTTTTCTCTTAGCCATGAACTGCTGGCCATGCTCGAATGTTCTGTCAAACCAAAAGACCCCAAGACCCATTGTTTGTCCTATCTGTAGATAACCATGCTCCATTTCATTTCCGCACTTAGGGCAGTTCATGATCGCTTTTCTCCGTTGTATTCAATTACAAGGATCTGGCACTCCGGGCATCGTGAGCCGAAGAACGCCAATTGCTGTTGACTCAACAGCGAAGTTCTGAGCGCGACCGGTTTCCTTCCCATCGTGGATTGGCCTTTCTCAACCCCTATCCACCATCGAGTCTGAAAGAGCACGTTACTGGACCCGGTCTCCAACATACCTTTCTCCATCTCCTTTCCGCACTTCGGGCAGATCATGATTCGTTCTCCGACCCGTACTCGATCACAGCCAGTTCACAGTCCGAACAACGATAGCCGGGAACATGGAAATAGGCTCCTCCGATTCCTCGCCTCAATGCGACTGTCTCCCGACCGACTGTGGGTTGATTCTTTTCCAGACCAGAATACCAACGCAAAGCACCCTGGAGATAGCCACCAGATGCGACTTCCAGCATCCCCTTCTCCATCTCCTTCCCGCATTTTGGACAATTCATTCCAATCCTCTCCTACACTCGTTAATGGTCTCTGCGACTTCACTTGTGCTTACGGTTCTGGGAAGCGATTCGTAGCCAGGTTGCTTTGGATCCATCTCGTAGAATGCGGCAAAGTAGAGGACACTAGCCTCAACCCTGTCTCTGTGGATAACCTCAAGAATGTCTTCCTTGACCTTCACACTGATTATGTCCCTCAGATTGACCGACTCCTCAATCTCATAGTGGTGAGATTTCCAAATGGTCACTCCTTCCCTCTCCATCGTTCTTCTCAGGAAAATCAGGCGTTCGTTCGTCAATACAAACGCTCCACTCTTTATCCCGTTGGCCATCGCTGTGTACAAGTCTATGAGCGCTGATCTGAACCACCATTCCATTCCGGTCTTGGGGATGTCCTTGAGCATGACTTCAAATAGAATTCTAGAGGTATTCAGAACACCGGCAAGAATCTCGCCAGGCCTCAGAAGGATGATTCCGGAGAACTTATCTGCGAGTTCCGGAGGCAGTAAAGAATTCAATCTGATCCCCGCAACAAACATTCAATTTCAGACTTAAGGATTCTCTCTGCATCCTGAGTTCGTCAGAATCGTAAGTGCCGTGGCATTTGCATACGGGGCTTATCGAAAGGAGTGAGCAACAACTCTATTAATGGGGCCAGTAATGTTAATTCAAGGTGGGGTCAATCAAAAGACTAATGCTGACCTCGAGGACAATCCATTGCTTCGTTCTGTTCCTGATGTTGTTCACGCCGGTCATTCTCGCATCCCATGTTGTTCAAGCAGGATGGAACGCAAATGTGACATTGGCCCCAGATAGCGCTTATACCGGCGTACCATTCGATTACATGGTCCATCTCGTTAACACTGGTGAAACGACCATCCTTGTCAAATGGGTGAATCTCACTATTATCTGGCCCAATCCAAATCCTGAGTGGGGTGATCCTACAGAGCATTTCGTCATATTCTCAGGAGATCGAAATATCTCGGCGGGAAACGATACCGATTTTGTCAGGCAGATCACAAGCAACTTCTTTGGAGGATTCGAAACGAATGTCTCGATGGTGGCCTTTGTTGAGGGAGAAGTGAACTCCACAATCAGGTACTACTCTGGGCACATATCTTTGACTGGTTCCCCGGCTTCCTCAGGCGTTCCTGGTTGGCAAATCATCTTCATCGTGGCTTTCTTCGTGTTCTTCGGGTTATCCTTTGTTGGGTTCTTATGGGGCAAGTTATGGTGGAGTCACGAGATTGAGAACGCTTTGAGATACAAAAATCCGGACCTGCTTCTTCTTTGGAAATGGTTTCCGTATTACTGGGAGAACAGTGGTAGGATGTGGCTCAACTATGTTCTCTGGTCCATCATTTCTGCTATAATAGCCCTTGCTTTCGCTTTGGCTTTAGGTACATATCCACATTTGTGATCAAGATTGCAGTGGCAGCACGCAAATACTGACAAGTCCAGCAAAGCAGAATGCAGCATAAAAGTAGGTGCAATCCGCGCATCTGCCGTCAGAACCGTCAGAAGTGTCCTAATAGGCGACAACGGAGGAAAAGGAACAAGTATCGACTGCCGATATGATATGAAGTGGATGTGACTGTCATTGCCTGATGAAGCCGCCACAACTGGACCGTGGGGGACCTGGAGGATAGGAATATGGGTCGCAATCCGGTTGTTTGTTCTGGCAAGTATAGTCGTGATATTAATTGGCGGTGTGAATTATGCCGTATTGTTGATCTTTGTTTTTGGAATCGGTGTCACTGTCATTCTTTATATGCAGTCTAGACGAGGAACAAAGTAAACAGAATAGGATTCTCGATTGTGTTCCGACTCTCCCCATCTACCGTCAGAACCGTCAGAAGTGGTGAATGGGGCTGCCCGGATTTGAACCGGAATCTATAGCTCCCGAAGCTACAAGGATAGCCAAGTTACCCCACAGCCCCTGCACCGATATTGGCGGTTGTCGAAATGGATACCCCCATTAAAAAGCTATTGCCAATTCATGCTATTCCTCTTACTTCGGAGAATGTCGTATAGAATGTTCGACAGATTTATATATAGACATTTTTTTACCTTCCAGTCATGAGGGAGCAGCTCAGGGAGAAAATGGCCGGTGACATTACTCTCTCTTCTCACGCAGGTAAGACGATACGGAAATGGCGCGAGGAGTTCGGGATATCTCAGCAGGATCTTGCCCGCAAGCTTATCGTGTCACCGTCGGTGATCAGCGACTATGAATCTGGAAGGAGAAAATCGCCTGGAATCGTCATCGTCCGGAGAATCGTGGATGGTCTGATGAGCATTGATGAGACCAGAGGCGGGAAGACGCTCAAGAAGTACGATCTGGGAGAAAAGAGCGAGTGCATCATCAGCATGAAGGAGTTTAGCGGTTCAATGCCAGCGTCGGACTTCCTCGAGACGATCGACGGGGAGAACCTTACCGAATCCGTGGCCCTGGACATGGACATTCATGGCTACACCGTCATAGACTCCGTCAAAGCGATCACTTCGCTGAGCTCGCTCGATTACCTCCAGATATACGGCTGGAGCAGTGAGAGGGCGCTTATATTCACAGGAGTCAAGTACGGTCGGTCCCCGATGATCGCCATCAGAGCGCATCCTTTGAAACCAGCAATGGTCGGGTATCACAGACCTGAGCAGGTCGACGAGCTGGCCTTGCGGCTTGCGACGCTCGAAGGCATTCCGCTCGTCAAGACCGATCTGTCCATGCAGGCTCTTGTCGATAGATTGGAGCGATTGGGTTGAGAGGTGAGAATGTGGAAGTCGGGATAGTCAGCTATGGAGCCTATGTTCCAAGATACCGGATAACTCCTCAGGAGATAGGAAGAGTGTGGGGGACAGATGGGGAGATGATGAGCAGAGGGTTGCTCATATTTAGCAAGTCCGTTCCATCCCCGGATGAGGACACGACCACGATATCGGTCGAGGCTGCGAGGAACATGATGAAGCGGGTCTCGGTGAATCCCTGCGATATCGGAGCGATTTTCGTCGGGTCCGAGTCCCATCCTTATGCGGTGAAGCCGACCGGTACTATCGTGGCAGAGGCGATCGAGGCGGCCCCTAACCTCACGGTGGCAGACTTTGAGTTCGCTTGCAAGGCCGGGACCGCGGCGATCCAGACCTGCATGGGAATGGTAGGAGCGGGGATGATCAAATACGGCGTGGCGATAGGATCCGACACTGCTCAAGGGGCACCTGGTGATCCTCTGGAATACGCCGCTTCAGCAGGAGGCGCAGCGTTTCTGATCGGAAGCAAGAAGATGATTGCCAAGATCAATCAGACATTCTCCTATACGACCGAC
>JAJRAG010000196.1 GCA_028682925.1 Methanomassiliicoccales archaeon | reverse complement strand
GGGCAAAGATCTATTTCAGGACCGATTTCCAGTCGGAACTCGTCGAAGCCGTGCGCAAAATGAACGAGCGGTTGGCCGTCGGCATAGAGTCCCCGACTCCCACGAAGAGGAGAAAGAAGAAACTGGACTTTCATGAGAGCCTTCTTGTCGAGGCGAAGAAGGTGAAGGGCAACGAGGATCGCCTGCGATTCATCGTCGAGAGACTTACAAATGACCTCAGCGACTTCGGAGCGGACGATCTTGCTAGAGTCGTGAAGGGTCTTGACGAGACGGACGTCAATGAACTTCTTGACATGATGCTGTGCTGTGGCATCATCTATGAACCGACGCCTGGCAGGTATCGATCGACTTGACAGAATCGATCAAGATTGCCGTCGTCTCATAACGAGAAATGGATATCGAAGCTAGGAAATCCCCGGGCCCTACCTTGCTACTCGATTCCTCATAGCTCAATGCAACGAATTCCTCCGAATACTCCGGTCCCTGCCCTGGGAGATAACTCCCAGGCTGATAGGTGCAGGAGAAGGTGTAGTAGTAGTCCTTCAGATGGCCACCATTGCCATCATCGGTGAAGTCGACGAACTTGTTGGGTTTCCAAACGAGGAAGTCATTGTTCACCGTATCGATCGTGACGTTTGTGCCGCCACCCCCTCTTAGAGGGACGTATGTCTGGACCCAGCCGTGACCGCCCCACTTGCTCTCGATCTCGCTGTAAAGCGCACCGATCTGCAGCCAAGCAGGGACTCCTGCGGCCCTCGCCAGAGCAGAGAAGAGTATGGCCTGGTCATCACAGTCTCCCACCTTCGATTCCAGAGTCTCAACACTGGATTTTGGATCGGCGTTCTGTGTTACCACGGGATAACGTATGTTCTCCGATATCCATTGATAGATTGACTCGAGGATCAAGTAGACGTTCTTCTCATCACCGACGATTTGGGCCGATCGCGACTGTATCGACGGGGAAGTCGTGATGATCTTCCACTCATCTCTGAGATACATGTTCCTGAGGGAAAGCGGTATGTCCGAGATGTTGAGAGCGTCCTGCTCTCCATAATTCCAGAAGTGGGTCGTGACCTTCACGTCGTACCTAATCTTGACGGAGTAGGATTCCTGACCGGTCAGTATCCCACCGGACCAAACCATCCAGGGAGCGCCATATCGATTCTCACCGGAAGAATACGTTGGAGTGTATACGACGCGTTGTATGTTCTGCAGCTGATAGCCATTCTCGGACAGGTCCACAGGATGAGGCACGTCCAGTGTATAATTCAACAACGTCCCGCCGTTGGCGTTGATCTTGAGGGTGCGCTCCAGTGAGAACTCAGCGTATTCCGGAAACCGTTGCTGATCTTGAAAGAATCCTTTGATGATGTTCTGAACGGTCGGTGTCAAAAGCAAGAGGATTATCACGACAAGCACGACCACGATAATGAGAGCACCAGCGACACCAGAGCGACTCCTATCGGTCACATCTGACGTTGAAGGACTTGGTTGTTATCAACCTTTCGACTTGACTCCTAGTTTCGAGAGGCCCTCTTCGACCACACGAGGGAGCATCTTTTTTTGAACATAGGCATAGTAGGCGACAAGGATCCCAAGGGAGACGAAGAATCCGACGTATCCTAATATATCTGGGTTCGTGTAGAACGGAATCATCAACAGATTGAATACGAGATGAAGCAGGGTCGCTTGCGCAAAATACGACCAAGGTGCTCCTCTAGTCACCCCGATGCCTATGGTTGCGCCTGTGGAAGCGCTCAGAAGCACCAGCTGAAGGGACAGAAGGACGATGATGAAGGCTGTCCAAGCGTTCACGGCCTCAACAAACTGCAGCCCGACGAAAGCTGCTCCAAAGCCCATTGTGCTTCCTATTCCGAGACCGAACGACAGACCGTAGAACGAAGTATCCAGCTTTCTCTGGAACCTGCTGAAATTGAGTATCACCAATTTGACGAGCTCCTCGACCAAGGCGAAAAGGAGGGCGATCATGACCATCTCTAGAGCGAACCAAGACTGAACGCTGTAGATGATCACGCCGATGACCATGCCAACCGCGAAAAGCCCGAACGCCTTCTTGTCCTCGAAGTAGGGTTTCTCCACCTTCGGATAGGTATAGTCGCGCAGCGTCCAGAACATAAGTATCATTGCCGGCGCGAACCCGATGACCCCAGCGATCAGCATGGCATTGTTCATGTTTCATCCCACCGAATGTTTGGTCATATTTAAACATGCTTCTCAGGTCACGATTTTGTCATAATAATGTGCGACAACGCAGGCATCGGAACACTTTCCGCAGTGTGTGCACGACTCTTCGCCAATTATCGGTCCGTTATCACCGATCTTTATTGCGTGCTGCTTGCAGTTCTTGGCACAAATACCGCAGACCGCACATAGCTGAGATCTGAGGAAAGCCTTCACGCTCGACTCGAACAACTTCTCCGTTTTCTCTGGAGTCGGACTGGTCGCGACGATCTGGCCTCCACCGAAGACCTTCGCAGTGCTGTCTCCCTTCTTCACCAGCGCGATCTCGTACTCTCCCGAATACCTCACCTTCCCAACTGTCTTGAGCATCTCGGCGACCCTCGCGAAATCTCTTTTCCTCGGAAGTGATACCACGGCCTCTATCGAGTAGCCACCGGTTGCGCACGGGCTTACACCCTTCACTAGTCTGAGGGCGATCCTGTCGGCTCTCATCTGAGGGACCTTGAGGTTGAGATGCTCGGCCAGCTTCCTCATTTTCGGGGGAAGTATCTTCCAGCGCCAGAAACCATGGGCGATGAATTCCTTTCCCACATCATTCTCCTTTGCCCATCGATCAAGAAAATCGTTCCACTTCCCACTCAGATCTGGATGTATTCTCTCAATTGTTCTCCACTCGCTTGCCAGACATGAAGGGCAAAGATAACAGCCAATTCTCTCAAAATCCTCGTCGTAAAGCTGATTGTATTCGAGATTCTTCCACCATATGTAACCCCAGACATCCACCGCTCTCCATCCTCTGATCGGATTGAGTATGATCTGGTTTGGCACGAAGGGATTGTGTTCGACGAAATCGATACGCGCACGAGCGAAGGACTCGTATATCCTGTTCCCTTCGATGGTTATGGTGCCATTGAGATAGTTGGCCTCGATGACCGAAGTCAAAGGCGCAAGCTTGCATACCTTGCAGCACCATCTGAAGTCCTTGGCTGGAGGTCCAAACGATCCGACCTGCTCCCAGAACGCTTTGCCAGCATCGGCCTTAATGAGTCTCAAATGGTTCCTTCTCGCAAAGTCCTGCACGTATTGCACGGTCTCGGGAAACTCGAGACCAGTATCGACGAAGATCAGATCGAACGCTTTCAGGGCCTTTCTCGCGATACCGAAGCATGCGAGGGAATCCTTGCCGCCGCTGAAAGACAAGGTGACTGGGATGGGATTGTTGCCGACGAACGACTTCACATCGCTCACCGCACTTGACTCTAGAACGGCCAGGTACGAAACGTTGGCGCGAACGAAGTCCCCCCAATCGGTCCTTCTCTTTGATATCGTAATCTCTCCCTTCCCAACGTCCCTGATCCCTATCGCCTTTTCTGAATCGTCAAGTTTGTCGCTTGACACTCTTGCAGCGCCCGTGCAAACAAGATTCCCAGCGAGCACGATTAGGGGGTCCTCGATGAGAAAACTCCCTTTCATCTCCCGAATGTCTCTTCCCGAGATATTCTTCCCTTTCAGATGCCCGGGCGGAGGATCGATCGTGACAACGCCCCTCTTCGCGACCCTCCAAAGGAGCAAAGCGCCGTCCAATCTCAACTCAAGAAGGAATTCGTTCTTCAGCAAGCTGAAGCGGAGTACCCCAACTACCCTTCCGTCCACGACAATCTCGTCGGCTCTGTCCTCCCCAGATATCTTGTTAAGGAAAAGCAGCTTGCCTTCGAGGAACGCTGTAGTGCCGAAATACTTCATGAAAAGCGACCTTATCACTTCCGTCCCTCTTCCCATGCAGGGTCTGATATCGCCGGGCGCAGAGACCTCGAAATCCCTCCCAGATGACCCACAGTGATCACATCTAGGTCCCAAAATCAGAGTTCCACACGCCTCGCACCAACGGAAATTGACCTTAGCATGCTTGAACGGAGTCGTCATCTGTGCCCACCCCTAGACTAATCGTATAATATAACATGTTTACGCCGAGGGGATCCATTTGACGACTGCTGAACGCCTTGGCGAATCCCAACGTTTAATTACTGGACCCTCAATCGCACCAGATGATTCCGATGTCCGGCAGCGAGACTGTCTATGTTCCGAAAGGATATGGCAAGATAAGGTTCGGAAGGACAGAGGCCGTTCATATTCTAGTCGCGGTTCTCGTACTGACGCTGGCGTTCGCCATAGTCATCTACCTCGAGACGAATCATGACATGACTAACGTGGATGTCTTTGCACTCACCCTTGCTTTTGTCATGTCGTTCGTAATCGTTGTGACCGGCTTCCTTCTTCACGAGCTAGCTCATAAGTTCGTAGCGCAGAGGTACGGCGCATGGGCCGAGTTCAGGATATTTCCGATCGGTCTTTTCCTCGCCCTGGCATTCTCGTTCCTCGGATTCGTCTTCGCAGCACCTGGGGCGGTCTACATTCAAGGGAACATCAACAAGCGGCAGAACGGTCTCATCAGCCTCGCGGGTCCGTTCACGAACTTGGCTTTCGGGGGAGCATTCCTCCTGGGATGGATACTTCTCCCAGCCGAGGGTGAT
>JAJRAG010000004.1 GCA_028682925.1 Methanomassiliicoccales archaeon | reverse complement strand
TGGGTCCCTGAGCGGTTCCCGCCACGAAAATGCCATCCACTGAGAAGTCGACCGGTCTTAGTTTTGGATGGGCCTCCAAGAAGAATCCATCCTCGGAAAGAGGGACCTTCAGCATCTCGGACAATGTCTTGTTGTCATCATTGGGCACCAGCGGGGTCGCAAGGACGACGAAATCGGTCTTTATCAAGAGATCATCATCGCTCGCGAGATCATGGACTCTGACGCTGAGTCCACTTACTGAATCCACCTTCGGGAGTTCCTCCTCGCCGTAGCGAACGAAGCTCACTCCGAGCTCTCCTGCAAGTTTGTAATATTTCTCAAGGGCGCCCGACGTCCGGATATCCCTGTACAGGACATATGCCCTTGATTCTGGGCTCTTTTCCTTCAGTCTAATGACATCTCTAATTGCGGTCTCGCAACAGATTTGAGAACAATAGGTTCTTCCATCCCTCTCTCTGGAGCCAGCACAAAGGATCTCGACTATGTTTATTGGATCTACATTGTCGAGTTCGAGCATCTTCTGGAACTCAGCCTGGGTAATGACTCCTTTCTCTGATCCGTAACCGAAAAGCCCCATCGGAGTAAGATCTTGGCACCCTGTCGCAACCACAATTGTAGCTACATCCACGATGCTATCGCCGAGAGATAACCCGAAATCCACTCCCCTTCTGCTCAGCTTGACAACGAACCTGCCAACCGAGCCAGTCACACCTGCAGGGACGGTCGTCGTCAGTATCTCAATGTTCTTTATAGATCTGACCAAATTCTCTAGATGCTTTGCAAGCTTCTCTGGGTCGCTTCCATTGAGGTCCCTCAGATGCCTACCTCTGACGGTACCTCCTAGATCGCTCGATTTCTCGACGAGGTACACTTTGAATCCCTTTGATGCAATTGCAAGGGCCGCGGACATGCCCGCAATTCCTCCACCAAGCACCATGGCGGCCGGAGTCACGAATCCCAGAATCTGCTCCTTTGACTTTGAAAGCCTCACGTTCGACGTCCCCATTCTCACCAAGATCTTCGCTTTTTCAGTAGCCTTATCGGGTTCATTTTGGTGAACCCAGCTATCTAGTTCCCTGATACTGACAAATCCCACGAGATTGGGATTGAGACCCGCATGCTTGCACGTGTCTTGGAATAGCCTAAGATGGCTCCTTGGACTGCAGGCCGCGATGAGCACTCGGGTCAACTTCTTGTCTTTGATCTGCTCTTGGATTAGTCGCTGATTGTCTTCGGAACAGGCATACATGCATTTCTCTGCATGGACCACGTTCGGAAGGGTGCCGGCGAATTCTGCAACACCATCGACATCGATGACAGCACCAATGTTCATACCGCAACTGCAGACATAGACTCCAATACTGGGCGACTCAGTCTCCGACGACGGAGCCTCCTGTACCTTCTCTACCTCCTCTGGGCATGAGTCAAGACCGCTCCTCCCGGCCACCATTGCAGCCGCAGCGGCCGCCTCTGTAACGGTGTTGGAAATGTCATCTGGCCCTTTCGCGCATCCACAAACAAACACTCCGCGTACCGTGGTCGATACTGGGCCGTCAGCTCCCACCTTCACGAATCCATACTGGTCTAGCTCGACGCCAAGCATCCGAACAAGTCCTTCCGTTCCCTCACTCGGCACAACGGGCGGAGACAACACAAGCAGATCGATGGTCTCAGTCAGGACCCTGTCGGTCTGCCGGTCATGATGCTTGACCCGCAGGGACTCGTCCTCATCCTGCTCGATGTCGCCTGGCAATCCACATACGAATTGGATGCCCAGGTTCTCCGAACTCCTCCGAATGAACTCCTCATGACCCTTGTTGATCGTCCTTAGATCATTATAGAATAGCAGGACTTCCGCCTCTGGGATATGCTCTTTTGTGAGCACAGCTTCCTTTGTCGAGTACATACAACAGACTTTCGAACAGTACTCCTTGCACCATTGCGATCTGGAGCCTGCGCAAAGGATTACCCCCACTCTCGCAGGAGGTTTTCCATCAGAGGGTCTAAGTATCTGCCCTTTGGTGGGGCCTGATGCGTTTAGCATCCTTTCATATTGTATCGAGCTTATTACATTCCTGAAAATTCCATATCCGTATCTCTTCAAATAGTCTGACCTGTACAGATCAAATCCAGTTGCGACAATGATGGATCCCACGTTCACGACGAATTCCTCTTCCTCGTCTTTGTAGTCTATGGCATCAGTTGGGCATTTCTTCTTGCATATCCCACACTTGTTCTTCACCAACTTGAGGCAATGTGTTTCGTCGATCGTAGCGACTCTAGGGACGGCCTGAGGGAAAGTAATGTAGATGGCAGCCCTATCGCCGAGGCCCTCGTTGAAATCATCTGATATGCGCCTCGACGGACAGACTTCGACGCAAATACCGCAGCCAGTGCACTTTTCGGTATTGACATATCTCGGTTTCTTCCTGATTGTCACCCGGAATGAGTCGTCCTGTGAATGTTCTACCGCCGCCACTTCGGAGAATGTATGTAAATGGATTCGGGGGTGCCGCGAGACCTCGACCATCTTGGGGGCCAAAATGCAGATGGCGCAGTCCAATGTCGGAAAGGTTTTGTCAAGCTGCGCCATTCTCCCCCCGATGGAAGGATTGCGTTCGACAAGAAAAACATCATGACCTTGATCGGCAAGGTCCAAGGCCGAAGAGATTCCAGCAATGCCTCCACCGATCACCAACACGCTCTTGGGTGCGTCAGTCACGTTATCTCCGCCCACAGAGGCACTTATCGATTGGTGCCTACGGACTTCGGATTTGAAAGCGGAGTATAATACCTTTTCGGGTTACCCAGACATTCTCTATCACGCCACCGGGACAAAAGGAAAACAAAGCATATCGATTCCTTCGTTGGAAAGAATCGCGGCATTGCCTACAAAGATCATAAGATATCTCAAGAAAAATGAAAGGCACTGCTGTGATAGGGAAAAACAGACTCAAGGCAGAGCTTTCAATAGTTTGACGCATGCTTCGACTGCTTCGCGGGCTTTGTCTATTCGATCCTCTGCTTGCAGTCTGGTCATGCCAGGCCCCGTAATGCCCAGCGTCACAGGCTTGTCGTACTCGAGAGCCAGATCGGTGATCTTCCTCGCGGCGTGCTGGATGACGATATCGTCGTGTTCTGTTTCCCCTTCTATCACCGCCCCCAGTGTCACCACTCCATCAATCTTGGTATCTTTCAGCATCTGTTTTATTGCGAGCGGCATATCGAACACACCTGGCACCGTGACGACATTTGCGACATCGACGTCAAGAAACTTGGCATGTTCTTTTGCCCTCTCCAACATCATCGATGTGATGTCGAAGTTGTATTCAGAGACTACTATCCCGATGTTGTACTTCTTCATCCTCTCACTCCTTGATAGGCCCGACGTCCACAAACCCTTGTCTCAATCCCTTGCCTGCGTTCTTGCTAAGAACATCTGGCTTGAAGAGCAGGCTGTAGGCGTTTCGAGCGTGTTCCCTTGATCTTCTATCGGCCAACCTAGCGAGCATCTTCTCATCCTTGCCCTCATCTTCGTGGACGAAGACCTCGATTATGTGCCGATTTGTCATCAATTGAGCCTGGATTATGCCTTGGGAAGCTTCATGCGCGCAGGTCTTGTCGATTGAGGCGGCACCCGGCATTCCCAGGGCGATCACAATGTCACAGCCGCTCTCCTCTATCAGTTTCTTGCTTGCGACAGGGAGGTCTTTGATACCCGGAACTGTGGATCTGACGATTCTGAAACCAGTTCCTGATTTCTTGAGCTCGTCGATTGCGCTAGCTCCCATGTCATATCTTGCGAACGTCGTGTCAGCAATTCCCACTATCTTCATCTCTCGCCCTCCGCCTCGTCGATCTTCTTCTTGAAGGTGTACCAGTCTACTATTTTCTGTATTATCTTTCTCGTTCCATTCAAATCGTCCTCGTATTTCGAGAGACGGACGACCTTGGCGACAATGCCTCGGTCCTTGAGATCTTTCTCCAGCTCATTTTCACTGAACTTCTGGTCGTATCCTAAGGCTATCACATCTGGTTCTATCTCTCGTACTATGTCGAAGATGTCTCCTTCGTGCCCCAGGTATGCACGATCGACTGGTTTGAGCGCGTTGACGATTTCGAGTCTCATCGTTTCAGGAGTGACGGGTTCGTGTTTCCTTCTTCTTACTGTGGAATCAGTGGCGACGACGACCACCAGCTCATCTCCGAGTTTCCCAGCTTCGTTCAAGTAGTGTAGGTGACCGGCGTGCAGAATGTCGAACACACCCGTTGCCAGCACTCTGGTCATCTGAACCAACCACCGTTTCTCCACGCCCGCACGATTTCGTCTCCCTCGACATAGCATAGATCATGTCGGATTGCATATTCTCGGGCTTCTTCCTTCGGAAGAGAGTTGCCATCATCCCCCATCATCTCGCAGATCGTTGCGGTGGGGGTCAACCCCGACATGACAATCATTGCTGTTGCAAGCTCGGTGTGGCCAATTCTTGATGTGAGCAGTTCTTTCCTCGCGTTCAAAAGGTGAACGTGCCCTGGAGCTCTGAACTGCCGACCGAATTCATCCTTGGCCCATCCGTTATCTTGGTTCAGCGATACTCCCGCTAGCTTTGCAAACTCCGTTATCGTCAGCGCTCGATCCTTATCAGTGATTCCGGTGAAGGTTTTTCTATGGTTAATAGTAATAGAAAAAGCCGACTTTGAATCATATGGTATGTCGTTAGGGATTAGCTTCGAAAGTACTGGGTAATTTTCTGCGACCCTACTGAATACGTCGGCTAGATAGGGTGTCTCGATTCGCTCGCGAATGTCATCGTGAACCGTGACGCATATTAACCCCCCTGCGTCTTTCCTCATTGTCCTGATTATCACTGGTGTGACCATCTCCGAGGCCACGACCATGTCCGTCTCCCTCTCTCTATTATCGGAATCGAAGATAAGCACGATTCTGCCGTTTCGCATATCATCCAATGCTTTCGCCATTTCTGACGTCATCTTGCTCGCTCAGCAGCCATCGTGTATGAATATATTATTTCTTATGTAACTACCACCATGTTAGTAGGAAGGGAGCACGCGGCTACATACCAGTTGTGCTGCATCTTTCATGCATATCGGGTCGATCATGATCATTTCTGAAAGGATTATAGTACACCTGACCAATCATGCCAATGTGCCTGAGCTTCTTGACGATATCAAGTATATCAAGAGGATTGATAAGTCGAATATGTTTTCGTGTGTGGAGAGGTTTCCAAAGCAGCTAGAAGAATCTCTCTCTGTTTCCTCCAGATTGAGTTGCGATGTGGACAAAGTGTGCGTATGCGGGTTAGGAGGATCAGCAATCGCCGGCGACATTGTGTCCGAGTACTTGTCGGAGAGATCCGATGTCATGGTCTCGGTTGTCCGAGGTATTAGACTTCCAGCATGGATTGATGACGACACACTGACCATTATCATAAGCTATTCCGGTGACACGAGAGAAACACTGGAGTTGTTCAATGATGCGAGCAAGGTCGATTCTCCACTTATTGCGATTACATCAGGAGGAGAACTTCGTGAAAGATGTGAGAGAAGGAACGTACCGGTCGTCATCATTCCGCCAGGGATACAGCCTCGGGCGGCAATCGGTCACTCACTAGGTGCGATTGCTTCCGTGCTCGATGGCGTAGGTGTCTCCACTCCGAGGCTGACTCTGACTTCGCTTCTCAAGGACTTGACTAAGTTCAAGGATGATCTTGTTCCAGGTGTTCCCACCAGTTTGAATCTCTCGAAGCATGTCGCGAAGATACTTCACAACAGAACGCCGATCGTCTATGCTCCAAGATGTATGAAGCCCGCCGCCATACGGTGGCAGACCCAGATCAACGAGAACGCGAAAATGATGGCATTCAGTGGAGAGATACCGGAGATGAACCACAATCAGATTGTCGGCTGGATCGAGGACGAGAATGCTAGGAAATGCGTCCCAGTTGTTCTAAACAGTGGCTCGTGCGGAGATTTTATGAAAAGGATCGTGGGGAAGACAGTCGAGATGCTTGAGGAGAACGGTCCCGATCCTGTGCTTGTCGAAGTGCCTGGAGAAGACAATTTGA
>JAJRAG010000045.1 GCA_028682925.1 Methanomassiliicoccales archaeon | reverse complement strand
TCGGTGAATCCATTGTCATAGGAGCTCAGGTCAAGAACGATGGGTACACGTCCGCGATGGATGTCGTTGTGGCTTTTGACATCACGAACTCCGAAGGCATGATCAGGAACATTGGAACGGTCACGACCGACATTGCCGCCAATGCTACGGTGACTGCGAACCTGACCTGGGTGGTCAATACCACAAGCTTCGGATGGTTCAACCTGACGATGAGAGCGAGTCTGCTCGGAGATATTGGGGCAGGAGAAGGAAACTACTCCAACAATGAGATTACAATGCAGTTCCGTGTCAACGTGCCAAACCCCCTCATCGTCATCGATCTGGGCGGTGTGTTCGACTACAAGGCCGGCACAGACATCGTGGTTGGTGGCACTGTGACGAATGAGATTAGTGGCGACCCACTCATAGGCAGATCTGCGTGGATCAGTCTCGTGAGCGCGTCCGGTAGTGTAATCGGTGCCAACTCGACTGCGCTGACCACAGCATCTGGTAGTTTCCAGTCCTCCAAGTACATCCCTCTGGGAGAGGAAGGAGACTACAAGATTCGAGTCACAGTCCAGATTGGGGATCAGACGTTCAGCCACACCCAGGACATAACCGTGAGCAGAGGATTTGTGGAGACTCCGACCGATTGGTGGATCTATGCGATCATTATCGCCATAGTCGCCGCGATCATCATATTCTTCTCGCTATACTTGTACAAGTACGGACTTGGGAAGATGGTTGAGTGCGGCGAGTGCGGTTCCCTCATACCCGAGGCCTCGAAGCGCTGCCCGAAGTGCGGCGTGCAGTTCGAGACGGGCACTGCGAAGTGCAGCGAATGCGCGGCTTGGATACCTGCGAACTCAACTGAGTGTCCGGAGTGCGGTGCGAAATTCGTAACTGGGCCGATTCCGGAAGAAGAGGACGAGTACATGAAGAAGATGAGGGAGCAGTACCAGCAGTTCTTGGACGGATACAGGGAGCAGGCCAAGGAAGTCCTCGGGAAGAAGTTCTCCGAGGCGAAGTTCTCAGACTGGTGGAAGAAGCAGCCCAGCTACATCACCTTCGAGAAGTGGCTTTCCCAAGAGGAGGAACGCCGGAAGCTCGGCGCTTTCGCTTGTCCTGTCTGCGGTACGCTCAACCCCAGAGGCTCAAAGGTCTGCCACAAGTGCGGTACCGTCTTCGAGACGATGCAGGAGACCCTGAAGGAAGAGGCCGCAGAGGAGGGCAAGCCACGGCTGAGGAGGATCGTAAAGAGACCGGTCGAGAAGAAGGTTTTGAAGAAACCTGAGGAGACAGCTGCGGAAGAGAAACCTCCCGAGCAAACAGAACCTCCGGAAGCAGGATCGAATGAGGGTGAGGAAACACCCTAGTAGAAGCAAACCCTAATTCCCTTTTCTCCTTTTCTTTGTTCTTTATCTCTTTTGTCTAGATAGGATTCCGATTCTTCATATCAACCCTTTTCAAGGCCCATTTCAGTCAAAAAGCCTGGCATTATGAACGAAATCCAGGTGATCGGAGGCGAGGGTCAAGATGATGGACCTGGATCATCGAAAGATGAAATAGATCCGGTAGGACTTCGGGTCCTACTCAGTCAATTTCTCCCTGATCTCTTTGATGACCTTCTCAGGGTCCTTGTAGTAGGCTGAGATTATGCTCGCGACCTGTTTGTAGTTGTCGACACCAATCTTCTTCATGTAATCTAGGATGTCGACCCTCCGCTTGACCTCGCGTTCCATCTCCCTGGGTGACCAGTTCCTTATCGTTCTAACCTTCTCGAACACATACGAATGCCCGCTGAAGTTGAAAGTGTCGTCTGCGGGGTTCCAAGTGTGAACCGCATTCGTGATAAGCTCCCCCGTCTCCGGATCCATTCCGACGATCTCTGTGAGGGACTTGACCCTCCTTGTCATTTTGGTGCCGACCTTCACCTGCGCTTGTAGAAGCACGATGTCCAACGCTGTCATCAGTGCTCTGGGAAGATTGATCGGGTCGTTCTCCATCCTATGCACCATCGCTTGAACGTCCTCTGCATGGAAGGTCGAATAGGCGGTCTTGCCGGTCGCCATCGCCTGGAAGACGACATATGCCTCCTTGCCTCTGACCTCTCCGACCATCAGGTATTGTGGTCTCTGTCTCAGAGCGGTCGTCAGCAACTCGAACATGTCTATGGTCCCGGTCTTGTTGCTCCCCCTCCCTCCGAAACCCTCCCTTGTGAGCGAGGGGATCCAGTTCTCGTGGGGTAGGTTGAGCTCCCTGGTGTCCTCAATGCTGACTATCTTCATTTGTGGTGGTATGAAAAGGAGGACAGCGTTCAGGGTCGTCGTCTTGCCGCTTGCCGTACCTCCGCAGACGAGCATCGAGCTTCCGTACTCAGTGGCGATCCAAAGGTAGGCCATCATGTCAGTGCTCATCGTTCTGAACTTCAATAGATCGATAGGAGTGAACGGGTTCTCCTTGAAGCGTCTTATCGTGAAGGACGACCCCCTCTTGGTGACGTACTTACCAAGGGTCGCATTGAGCCTCGATCCGTCTGGTATGGTAGCGTCAAGCAGCGGGTCAGCGACCGATATGTGCTTTCCGCACTTCTGTGCTAGCCAGACGACGAACGCATCAAGCTCGACCTCCTTTACGAATCTGATGTTTGACCTGATCGATCCGTATTTCCTATGGTATATGTAGAGTGGAATATCGACCCCATCGCAAGAGCAGTCCTCAACGTTCGGGTCGTTCATCATGACATCGATTGCCCCATATCCAATGAAGTCTCTCCGAATGAAGTACATGATCCTGTCCTTTGAGATCGGGTGGAGCGTCACACCGAACGTCTTCATGAGCGCGTCCGTTGCCTTGTTCAGGATCTCCTCCTTCTGCGCTTTGGACTCGATCTCTGCCAGGTTCAATGTCATAATGAGGGCGTCTTTCAGCAGCTCTAGAAGGTTGCGCTCGTCACCGGACAGGTTCGGCTCGATGACTTCATAGAGGTACTCTCCCCCGACATTGTCGTACTTTATTCTTACGAATGAGTAAGGGTCAGTGATTCTCGAGATCTCTACCTCATCGACTCCGGCGTCCGAGATCTTGGGAATCTCTGTTATGACGTCAAGCGGTCCTTTGCTGACCTCTGTTGGGATCATGATCTTCATCGGCTTGCTCTTCAATTTGAGCAGGAATGAAAGGTATCTATTTGACAATCCGCCGCCTGACCTCTTCTCCTTGATGTCTTTCTCAACTCTCTCCTCAGGAAGAGGTTCTTCCATTCTCTCGGCGTCTGTCATTCTCTATCATCCTCCTATTACTCTTGTTCCGATGAAGCCGATCACCAACATGATGAAGCTGTGCCGTAGTCCGTTCGTGATTCTACCGTCCTGAAGTACACCAGCAAGGATGCCATCGCCGAAAGCGTGTATAACCACCGCGATAATGAATATCAATTGCACCTGAGGAATGATTTCGGTCTGTATCGTCGCTGGCATGTTCGTTATTCCAGCCGCTTCGGCGCCCTTTGCGACTTGTTGGCCTGCTTCCGCCATCTTGGGCAGGAAAGTCGAGTTCAGGATGAATATCGTCGCGATGAACACCATGAACGCGATGTAGGTGACCACCATGTAGGTCGACATCGAGATCTTCCTGTCGTTCTCGTTGAGCATCGCCTCCCTTGCGTCGTGGGCGACCATTGTAAGGACATCTGCTACGCTTCCGCCGGCGTCGTTCGCTTTGATGATGATCGACATCATTCTGTTCACAAGGGGAGTGTTCACTCTTTCGGTAAACAGACGCATCGCGTCGGCTGCTGGCACCCCCCAGTCAATCTGAGCAGCCATCCTCTTTATCTCAGGCGTCAGCTTGCCATATCTGCCTCTGGATGAGACTTTGACCGCTTCGGCCAATGTCATTCCGAATCGTCCAGCCTCCGCCACATCTCTGAGGAAGTCCGGCAGTCTAGACTCTATCTCCTTTATCTTCTTGTGACGATAGGACATGTAGAAGCCGTATGGTCCACTGATTGCCATCAGGCCGAAGGCTACGAAGTCTATCCATTTGAGACCAGTCTTCAGTCCGCCAATGGCTTCCAGGAATCCCATGAAGAACAATATAATCGCGATGACCAAGCCCACCAAAAGGATGGTCCTGCCGTAGTCGCTCTTTCTAGTCCTGATCTGGCTTATGTCTAGGATTCGCCCCTTCTTGTCTTCTTTCTTCTTCTTCCCTTTCCCCTTTCTAGCCATCCAAATCACCCCTCATAGGCTGGCCTCCTTAGTAATGTTCCAGATGAAGAAGATGAATCCGAACTGGGAGATTGGAATCATAAGTCCGACCACAGCATAGAGTAGGATAATGGTCATGTCTGATGATCCCCCTCCACCTGGGACGATTGCCATTATCGCCATGATCACGACAAGGAACAGAGGGAATGCGACGACGACCGTGACGAAAGACTCGGCCATCAGGCCAAGTGTCTCGAGCTGAGAACGCATCTCGAGCTTCCCCTCCTTTTCGAACTGCTCCGCTTTCTGCAGGAAATAGGGCTTGAGCTGACCGCCAGAAGTGGAGGTCGTGACCACACCCTGCAAGAATTCCTGGAACCTAGTGGATGGCGTCCTCTGAGCCGCATTGTTAATGGCCGTCAATATGTCGATGCCGAGAAGCTCCGTGTCCCTCGTGATCCACTCTGCCTCGTCTCTGATTTCACCATATATCTTCTGTCTTGAAAGTTCTTTGAATATGACATCGACGTTGACATCCGCGGAAGCCATGGCAGAAATGAAGCTCATTGCGGCCCCGATTCTCTTGTCAATGTCTCTTCCTCTGCGCTTCGCCACCGAAGCAGGTCGGGAAACAAGGACCATGTAGGCTAGCACAGGGGGTATGATCACCATCAGCACGAGTCCTACCAAGACGAGTGCGGCGTCGACTTGCAGGAAGCTCAGGATTATGCCGCCCAAGAGGACGGCAAGGACCGCCGCAATGGCACCAGCCAGTATGGTCGTCATCCAGACATAAGACACATACTCCTCGGTGCGCATCTTCATGTGGGCCTGGAGGAGGTTCTGTTCGAGTTTGGGGTTAGGTTTGGCCTTCAGTTTCACGAACGACTCGAGGGTCCTCCAACAGAACTCCTGATACTTCGTCAGCTTGATGTAATCTGGAACTGCACCCTGAGGAAGCTTCACGACATGAGGACCTACAACATCGGGCCTCTCCTCCGCTCCCTTGGTCTTCGTATACGATTTCTTCGAGGCCTCCAATCTCGCAAATATGTCAGAGACTTCAGGCGCCAACTTGTGTCACCCCCTCCTCCATCTCCCTACGTATCCTCTTTATCGTTTTCTCCTGATCCTTATAATAGCTGTTAATGAGGCCCCATATCTTCCTGTGATCGGTGATGTCCTTCTGTACCATGTACTTGATAATGTCCGTCCGTCGGTTGAACTCCTCCATCATTTCATCGTGCGTGAGGCTTTTCATCTCCATAATCTTGTCAAATAGGAAGCTGTGACCTTTGTAGATGAACCTGTCAGTGGCCTGGTCCCAATCGTAGACGGTGTTAGTGATCAGCTCGTTGGTCTCAGGTTCGAAACCGACAATCTCGATTACCTGCTTGATTCTCCTCACAAGATCGGTCCCGACTCTCGCGTGCGTCTGGATGATAACGTTTCTCAACGCCGTGAGCAGGATCCGTGGGCAGTTGATCGGAGGGTTCTCGAGCCTGTTGACCATCGACTTCACTGAGTCTGCGTGCATTGTGGAGTATGTCGTGTGACCGGTGGCCATCGCCTGGAACATGATGTATGTCTCTTTGCCTCTGACCTCGCCGACGATGATGTAGTTGGGACGCTGTCTTAGAGAGGCCCTGACAAGATCGTACATATCGATTTCCCCAGCCATTCTACCGCTCGCGTCACGCTCCCCGACCCCGGTCCTTGTCGCTCCTGGTATCCAGTTATCGTGCGGAAGGTTGATCTCTCTCGTGTCTTCCATAGTGACGATTTTCGCCCCCGGAGGTATGAACAACGCGATCGAGTTCAGCGTGGCCGTCTTGCCGCTGGCGGTCCCACCAGCAATGATTGCGGACTCCCCGTTCTCGACGCCAAGCCAGAAGTACGCGATCATCTCCGGGCTTGCGGTGCCATACTTGACTAGTTCCACTGGAGTGAAGGGCTTCTCCTTGAACCTTCTTATGGTGAATGTCGATCCTCTGGTCGTCACTTCCCTCGAATACGTCGCTTGGACACGGTGACCTTCGGGAGTGGTACCATCCAGGATCGGGTTCGACACGGATATTTGCTTGCCGCATCTCTGTCCAAGAGAAACCACGTAGGAGTTGAGCGCATCTTCATCATTGAATGATAGACTGGTTTTGATGCTCTCATACTTCCTGTGGAAGACGAACAAAGGAATGCCGACGCCATCGCACGAGATGTCCTCGACGTTCTCGTCCCTTATGAGGGCGTCGACTTTACCGTATCCGACAAAGTCCCTGGCTATATAGTACCCTATCTTCTTCCGTACTAGAGGATCAATCCTGACCCCTCGGCTCTTGATATAGCTCTCGACGCTCTCCGTGAGATACTCTCCCTTGTCGAGCTGTGTGAGTTTGTCCCATTCATATCCAAGTGTTCTCTTCATGGTGTCCTTTATCAGGTTGAGTAGCTTCTCCTCCTTCTCAGTCAGCGCCGGCTCTATCATCTCGAGAATGTATTCGCTCGTTTCTTTGTTGAAAGTCACGCGGACAAAACTGTAAGGCTCCACAACGGGATAGATATCAGCGACCTCGATGGAAGGATTCTCGATCTTCGGGATCTCAGTGATGAGAGAACCTCTCCCTTTTGACCACTCGACTCTCTGAGCTATCTCCCCCACAGGAAGTCTGACTCTGGACGCCCTGTTCGGCGCGACCCTTCGAAGGAATTTCAAGTAGGAGTCTCTAAGCCTGTTGGTGGCCTTGGATTCGCTCTGGAAATCATCGACCAATGCTTTCGATGAGACTTCATCTGCATCGTTAGACTGGTCCCCTTCAGTCATCTTCCCTGCTTCAGCTTCCTGCATCATTACACCGCTTCATCATCAGATCTGCACCGATACGTCCATGAACGCTCTATTGTAGATCATCGTTCCTGAATTCTTTATCCAAAGCGTGACGGTCTCGACATTGTCATTCACTTGCTGGATTTTTATTCCGTAGTTCGTGGGAGAAGTCAGTCCGGCCTTCAAGCACGTGTCATCGAGGAACTGCTGCCATGCGTCCCAGTATCTCGTTCTGAACGTTATGTTCACATCCATTCCACTAGTGCTGTCAAATGAATATGTCTGGGAGTCGATGTAGACCAGGTTCAGATTCAGGCCGACCGTGCCGGTACCGCCAACGCTAGCATTAGTCCCAATAAAGTCGATTTGAGTGAACCTGATATTTATCGAGGACCCAATTTTCTCGACCTGGATGCTCGGCCATGCCCTTAGGATTTGACCGTCTTGCTGTTTTACGATCATCGCGCCGTTCTCATATCCGACCCACTGCTGGACGTAATACCTATTCGGCGCATACAGCTCCACCATACCGCCACCCGATTCCGACACTCTGGTCTTCACCCCATCAAGTGAGTAGTTGAACTTAACGTAGATGCCTGAGTCACCCGTTCCCTGAGGAGAGTAGGTCAACAACCCGGCCGTCGGGGAGGCAAAGACAGGTATCCCTTGGGCACCGAGCGTTATCGGTGAATACATGTGAATCGTGCTGGATCCAGTCACTTGGGCAGTGACAATAAGGCTGTCTATCTTTCCCTTGAGGTCTGCAAACTGGTTGATAGCCTGGTTCATATGTGCCCTTTCGTTGTCCTGCATCCATACTGGAATGTACGAGTTCGTGAACATCGAGAGAAATGTCATGAATACTAGCAAGGCCATTATCGTGCCCACTGTCGAAGCGACTCCTTCCCTATCACGCTTCAGAAAGTGACGCTTGCTCAATCTATTCATCCGTAGTCCCTCACGGGAACCGAACATACGCTACACCAGTGACCCAGTTCCTTCGGGTGAAAATGAGCAACATATAACTATTTAAACATGTCGTGATTGCTGGCTCGAATTGAGAACGACGTCAGAAACGCGTTGGAGAGCGTTTTCTCGGTACCATCGTTTTATTGCCAACCATCGACAAAAGCATCTCCGCCAGCGATGTCGAATGACAGGTCGCAGCGCTGGGGATCTTGAATATGACGAAGTATATCCAGATTCGTCAATAAGTAAGCTTTATTACAACCCTCTCTGTTCTCTGAGCGCAAGCCGCGGTAACTCAGTTGGGAGAGTGCAAGACTGAAGTTCCCTGCACGGGAGCGGATATCTTGAAGTCGCTGGTTCAAGTCCGGCCCGCGGCATCTCGACGTTCAATGAAATCAACCTTTCATGCTTCAGTCGCTGTCGAAATGTCTATTATCTAAATGAGCGATTGGCCCATTGGGCGTGAGGATGCAGGTCAAGGGATTTGAGACGCACACGATCGAGGCAAAGAGATTCTCAAAATCTGGTGAACGGATCTCCAATGTCAGAATCGATCAGAACAGTACAGTGACCCAGATCTCGAAGGTTGGGGAGGATACCGCTTCGGTCGAGTTCAGGTTCACCGCTAACTATGTCGGAATGGGATACATAAAGATTGAAGGCCAAATAACGCTATGCGGCGAGGTCTCGATTCTCGTGGACGAATGGTCGAAGAAGAACTCCATGCCCGATGAGGCAGCGAACCTTGTCCACAACTCGATTGTCTCGAACTGTATCCCAACAGCTTTGCTCGTCTCTCGGGATATTAGGCTGCCTCCACCCTTTCCGCTACCAAGGGTGAATATTCAAAAGAAGAACGTAAGAGGGCCTGGAGAAAGCGTTGAAGTTGCTTGAACGGTCAAATTGCGCCGAATGCCGTCAACGAATGTGCTCAAGGGCGAATGAGCCTATTGTCAGGCCATGCTTGCTCGAAGTGTACCTTATGTACGCTCTTGATTGCACGTCAGAGATGCCACTGACCGCGAAGAACGTTCTCAACTGGTCAACCTTGAAATCGATCATTCCATCCATGATCGATCCAAGCATTTGGATTTCCTGCTCACCATGCACGCCCTTCTCCACGGTGAAGAGTGCGACTGCCTTGTCCCTCTTCCTCCTGCCGCAGAATGGGCTCAAGAATCTGAACGCCGTGTTTGGATCTGAGTAGGCTATCAGGGTCGAGATGGATCGGAATGCGAGGCGGTAGAGCTCGTGCTTCTCTTTGTATTGCTTTACAATTTTCTCGACGTTTTCCATAATCGAGTCATGGTCGGTCGGTTCGTCGATGTAGGTGGTAAAAGGATCGTCAGTGGTCTCCCCCATGCTCCTGGAATATGAGTCGATGTACTTCACCAGACCCAACTTCTCATATTCTTCGTATCCGGACAGGACATAGTTCATTTCTTCTCGGATGTCGTGAGGAGTCTTGTCTGTGAGGACCCACAATACTGGTAGCCCCTTCTTGAGGCCCTCTGCCATGAACTGGTTCATCATCACTTCTTTTCCTACGAAGGGCGGACCATGAACCAGAATGTTCGATCCGAACGGGATACCTCCAAGCAGAAGGTCGTCCAAACGGTCGTTTCCGGTCTTCACCTTAGCCTGCTGCACCTCAAGTGCTCTGTCTTGTTCTCTCGCCGATATCTCGTCCTCGATGATGCCTTGTTCTCTCCGGCGCAGCTCTTCCATTTTCGAATTGAGGTACTTCTCCTTTGCTCGGATTTCCTCCTCCTTCCTTTGGACTTCCATCTTCAGATCCTCGAGGCGCTTCTTGAGTTCCACCTCGTCGAGGCCTGAGAGCTGCTTCTTCATCTCATCGTATCTGCGTCGTTCCTCTGACAGTACCTTCTCTCTGTAGAACAAATCCTCGTCTCTTCGAAGGATCTCTTCTTCTTTATATGAGACGACGGATTTGATCTTCGAAAGCTCATCATCCTTCTCCCGATTCTCTATCCTGAGTTTCTCGATTTCCGCGTCCTTCAGCATTATGGACTTCTCCTTGAGCGCGAGACTCTTTGTTCTCTCCAGTATCTCCTTCTGCGCGTCGGGGCCAGTCATCCGCGCGATTCTCAGTTCGTTCTCAAGAAGCTCGTCATCCATCACTTTCTGTTTGAGGTTTTGCTCAAGCCCCTCGATCTTCGTCAAGAGCTCCTGCTCCCTGCGCTGGAACTCTAGATCTTTTTCTCTGAGCTCAGCGTGGAATCTCTCCTCGAGGTCAATTCCGTCTTCGGTGGATATCGGTTTGTCCCTCAACATCGATTCCTTTTCTGCCACGATGGCTTCTCTGGAGGTCAGCTCTTTCTCGAGTTCCTTGAGCTCCAATTCCTTCTGAATGATTGACACCCTATCTCCGGGAAGGTCCTTCATCGAGATCTCGAACTGATTCTTGAGCGCTTCCCTCAATTCCCGTGCGCTCTCCAACTCCTTCAGTAGCTTTGTATTCTCATTCGACAGCTCTCGCAGCTTCCTCGCGGTCACCGATTCATCGGGTCCGACAATATCGTCCTTTGCCCTCATCTCATTGATTTCTTTCCTCAATCGCGTGAGCTCGTCCTCATAGTCTGCAACCTTCTCTTTCAAAGCCAGCTGATCTTCCGAAGGTTCTATACTTCCTCCGATTTCGAGGTCAGAATTGACGAGCAGTCCCGATTCCGGACCTTCATTAAGCCAAGAAAGAAGGGTATCCTCTCCGCTCAACCATCTCTTGAGTTCGTCCGTCTTCTCTGGCGATACATCGTCCGTTTCAATCGGACCAGTCTCTTCAGAAGATGCCTTGGAACCATCTAGTGTTCCCTGGTAGTCCAGGTTGTCTCCCTCCGATTTCTTCTGCACTCAGTTTCACCTGCTGGCCGAAATAATGTTGACTTAGACCAAGTTTAGATTGATATTGATATTTTAACGTTCTGGTCTTGTTACCCCTTTTCGATATCAACTCAGAACCTAGTTCTTTTGATGTCGATCGTAACGATCTGGCTTGATTGTTGTCTCATGCCACGAATTCAACACTATTGCAACAAGGAAGACGTTTTGAATTGTGATCAATTCGAAATGGTCGATGATCAAACAGATGTCTCCCTTTCTTTTCGATGAATCCGGGTGTCTGGATTCCGTGAGACACTTCTCTTGGTGCAATCAAAGATGACAAAAAGATAAATACAGACACGAGCATCTTAGTACAGCATCGGCTGCAGCCAGGTGTCGTGGATGGAGAAGCGCATATACGTCAAAATAGACAAGAACAGCGACATGACACTGCGGGAGGTCCTCAGGAAAATCGAGGAGATTCAGACCGAGCATCCTGAGCTGGACGTTTTCTTCGACGGGGACGAGTATGCGATTTGCAGCCGTCCTAAAAAGACTGGACGCGAGCTCTGATGAATCTCGAGGGGACCGGAGGCATCTGAATTCGAATTGTCTGAGGGATTCTCAATGGTCAGCAGAAAGGATTTGTTGAAAGAGAAAGTGAAGCACATCGACTTCGACAGAATCTCGACGGTTGAGGATCTGGTCGAAGCATATAAGGATAGCTCTGTGCAGAGTCGAGCCTTGGCCACATGTGCCATGGCGTACGAGAACGCCCTGAAGGACCCGAGCCGACCGACGATCCTTTTGGGTCTTGCCGGTCCTTTGGTCGCTGCAGGGCTTAGGAAGATCATAGTCGACATGATAAGGTATGGCATTGTCGACGGAATCGTGTCGATCGGTGCGATCCCATATCAGGACTTCTACCAGTCGAGGGGGTACAGTCACTACAAGTGCTCCCCCAATATCGACGATCTGAAGTTGAGGGAGTTCTTCCTTGACAGAATATACGATACGCTGGTCGATGAGGAGAAATTCAGAGAGACTGACGCTTTCATCGGCGACATTGCGGGAGGGCTCGAGCCACGCGGCTACTCGAGTCGAGAGTTCATGGAGATACTGGGCCAACAGTCTGGCAAAGACTCTATCCTTTACAATGCAAGGAGGTACGGAGTCCCGGTCTTCGTCCCCGCTCTTAACGACTCATCCATCGGCATCGGGCTGACGGGAATGTACGTAAGGATGCGCAAGGCAAACAAGCCATTCATGAGCATCGATCCGATACGGGACAATTGGGAGATAGCCCAGATAAAGATTAAGTCGGACAAGACCGGTGTCATATACATCGGAGGCGGCGTCCCGAAGAACTACATACAGCAGACCGAGGTGATCGCCGAGACTCTGGGCCACGACAAAGGCGGCCACCACTACGCCATACAGATCACTACCGATGTTCCCTATTGGGGCGGCCTCTCCGGCTGCACTTTTGAGGAGGCACAGTCTTGGGGCAAGATCAACAGGAACGCGACGAAGGCCGTCGTGTACGTCGAGGCGTCGATCGGACTTAGCCTAATGGTCGGTTACATCCTGCAGAAGGGAGTGTGGAAGAACCGCAAGAGGCTCAGATACGTCTGGGATGGAGATATGCTGAAAAGCATCAAGAAGGTCCCAATGGACATAGACTGAACGCTCGCTTCCTCCTTTGCCCATCCTCCGCTCTTCTTCCTCTTCCGACCTTGCAGTGCTTTCGATTGGAGGAATGGTTTATTATGCCCGGAGGCAAATCCCAAATCGTGCCCAGACTTGGAAGAATGACCGTAGGTCTTTACAACTCATACGATCCCGCCAAGTTCAGGGAAGCCCACAGGAGGATACTGGCCAGAGCTGGGCCGATCTCTCTCGCATTCGACGCTAATCTTGCGACGTTCGGGTTCCCGTTCCCGCGGGACCTCTCGACTCCAATGGAGATATCCAACTGGATCGCGACGACAACATCTATCGGGGAGGATGGTAGCTACCTGACGGAACTTGCTTCAACTGGTCGTTTCCAGACCTTTCCGTACATAAGCAAGGGCTTCCCTCCGCAATTGGGTGAGACCGTGCTGACCACGTGCAATGCAGAGGACAAGAAGCGGAGAAGCGTCGACGACGTCTGTTCGATGCTTCTTGATGGGGAAAGCGTCTGTTTGATATTCGGCACTGGACCAAAGGGGACCCCCAAAGAGGTTTCAAGAATCGCCCAACACCATCTGGACATCACCAATGGCGGGTATTCTCTCGAGACCTGTACAGCACTGGGGGCCGTCGTCGCTGTGTTGTTTCACACTATGAGACGAATGTCAACTGAGAACCGTTGACATCATATTTCAAACGGCTCCCTGGGCGGTCTCAGTAGCTTCTGTAATGAAGATCTAAGCTCGGAATTCCGACGCCGTCTCCTTTTCTAACCTCACCGACGACCTTCGCCCCCTCTCCAAGAACCCTGAGGACGTCCTTCGTTTGTTCGGCCGGACATACGAGCGCGAACCCCATGCCCATGTTGAAAGTCTGGTACATCTCCTTCGGCTGAATGTTGCCGATCTCAGACAGGATCTTGAATATCTTCTGAGGCACGAAGGGACCATCGATCTCGAACATGACGCCCTTCTTCAACCTTACAAAGTTCCTCAATCCTCCCCCGGTGACATTCACCATGCCTCCGACCGTGCACGCGTCGAGTACCTTCAGTATCTTCTTCACATAGATCCTGGTGGGGGTGAGGAGTTCCTCCCCGACGGTGCACCGAAGGCCTGCCAATGTGTCATCATTCTCGATTTCGTTGTCCTTCAACACCTTCCTCGCCAAAGTCAGTCCGTTCGAATGAATTCCGGAGCTCCTCAGTCCTATTATCGCATCTCCCACCTCGATTCCGGAACCATCGACGATGCCATTCTTCTTTACGAAACCCAGGCAGCTGGCCGACAGGTCGACCCCGCGGACCATTTCCGGCAATATCGCGATTTCCCCTCCGACTATGTCAATGTTGGATAGTCTTGCACCCTTCTCCAGTCCGATTCCGATCTCCTCGGCAATCCTGTCGTTTGGCTGGTCCATGGCGATGTAGTCTACGAGGGCTATCGGTTCGGCCCCGACGCAAATCGTGTCATTGACGTTCATCGCAATGCAGTCGATGCCGACGGTGTCCCATTTGTCGAGGGCTTCAGCCACGAGCAGCTTGGTTCCGACGCCATCTGTGCAAAGGGTGAGGGCCAAGTCTCCGAAATCGATCATACCGGTGAACTGTCCGATGACATCTAGCATCTTGCCTCGACCTTTCCTCCGATATCTCAGCTGGTCCACGAGCGCGTCTATCGCTCTGGATTTTCGATTGATATCGACGCCAGCACGAGCATACGTCCAACCTCTCCGCGTCATCGACCGTCCCGGACTGGTAATCGGCGGGCCCTCTGAAATAACCTCCGTCCGAGCAAACATTTATGCCCTGCGAACAAGGATTGGTGGGCGATGTCGAAGCGCTGGCTTGCTGAGCGCAGGAATGACTACTACTACAAGAAGGCGAAGAAGATGGACTATCGAAGCAGGGCCGCTTTCAAGCTGAAGCAGATTGATGATAGATTTCACATTCTTCGCAAAGGTGCCAGAGTGGTCGATCTTGGTGCCGCCCCCGGAGGTTGGCTTCAAGTCGCGCGGGAGGTCGTCGGTCCGACCGGAAAGGTCGTAGGTCTCGACATGCAATCGATCGAGCCGATTGACGATGTCATTGTGATCAGAGGGGACATACGGGAAGAGGAGACGGTTAACGAGCTCTTTTCCCAGATCGGGGGCAAGGTGGACGTCGTTCTATCGGACATGTCGCCGCACATCAGCGGCAGTTATTCCATGGATCATGCGAGGTCGGTCGAGCTGTGCCACCACGGCCTGGTTTTTGCATCAAAGATATTGAAGAAGCGCGGATGCATGGTCATGAAGATATTCCAGGGGGACCTGATGCAGGATTTCCTTGCGGAGGTGAGGAAGCACTTTGGCGAAGTCCGGCTTCACGGTCCGAAGGCATCTCGATCATCAAGTTCGGAGATATACATCATCGCGAAAGGATTCTTGGGATAGCCCCTGGTCTTGTCGAGCTTCATGTTCGTGCATATTCATTGCTCTTCACCGACAGTTTTTAAGACAAGAGAGGCGATGCAGGGGCGATGATCACCTATCTGACCGTGAGCTTCAGCACCGAGGGGAAGAGGCCGTCCGAGGTGCTTAGCGCGCTCCACAACCTAGGCTTCGAGACGACGACAGGTAGTTATGATTGTCTGTATCGCTGGCCCAGCAAGGCCACCGTTGAGGACGCGGTCTTTCTCGCCGATAAGGTCCACACCACCTTGAGGGGCATGGGCGTGCTGTTCAAGCTTGAGACAGTAAGCGACGAGATCCAGTGATGAGTTGTTCAGAGAGGGTGGAACCCCGTGCTCTGTAGGAAAATAGTATGTGTTGGGCGCAACTATCACGGCCACATCGCAGAGATGAAGTCAGAAGATCCGATGGAGCCAGTTCTTTTCCTGAAACCTCCGAGTTCTCTGATCGGTGACGGCGATTCGATACTCCTGCCTCGTGGCATAGGAAGGATTGATCACGAGGCCGAGCTCGCGGTGATAATCGGAAACCGCGGCAAGAACGTGCCGGTCGAGGACGCTTTGGATTGCATAGCTCAAGTAGCGGTCTTCAACGATGTGACCGCGCGCGATCTTCAGGCCACCGCCAAGAAGAAGGGGTTGCCATGGACAATTAGCAAAGGAATCGACACCTTCTCACCCATCTCAGATTCATGTCCTGTTGAAAATGTCGAGGATCTGCAGGATCTCGATATCGAACTTAGGGTGAATGGGGTCATAAGACAGCGAGGAAGCACTTCCGAGATGATCTTCAGCGTTGCCGAACTGGTGGCGTACATTTCGCGATGGATGAAGCTCGAGGAAGGAGACATCATCGCGACCGGCACGCCTGAAGGGGTCGGGCCGATCCAGCCGGGAGATTTGATTGAGGTCGTGATCCCGAAAGTCGGCAGACTTGCGAATCCGGTTCAATCTCTCTAGTCCCAGAATCTCTTCGTCCTTGCGTAGTTCATCTCTGCACTGAGAATGTCTCTGAGGAACTCGTCCTCGTTGTCGTAGAATCCTGACAGAATTCTCGCCGCCGTATCCGGACCGACTCCCCTGCCAGAGAGAGCGACGAGCGCCTTCCTGCCATGCTCAAGGACAAGATTCGCGCTCTTTAGAATTCTCTGTATCTCTTTCCTCTCCTCCTCGTTCAGATTGCGTTTCTTCAGCAGCTTCACCAGTTCCTTGTTGTATGGGTGCAGGACAGCGACCATCAAGCCCCCGCACCGGGGGCAGAGTATTCTCTTCGGAGCGTCCCTTGGTCTCATGCGCCATTGGTCGGTGCAATTCATGCAGGTCATGTAGAGGATTTCATCCTCTAGTCTCTTGCCCAGCGCTACAAGGATGGAGTGGTCGGCGCGCTGGGGGGCTATAAGTTCCTTTGAATGCTCCAAACCCGCCTTTCCTATAGGGGAGAGGGAACAGGTCTCGAATCGAATCTGGCCCGACTCGACGCGTCGGATCACCTCGGTCGTCTTCTCTAGATCGAGGTCCTCCCAGAGCACTTTCCTTACTGCCTCCTCGAAGAGCGGCGTCCCTTCGAACACCTCTGCCAGTCGATTGAAGCTGACCGTTCTGTAGTCCGCCCCCTTCTCTACGACTCCGAACTTCTTGGCAACGTAAATGAAGCGCCACTTCAGGAAGCTGGAGCTCTTCATGACCATGCGGACAAGACCTTCCACCCCATCCGGCTTTATCGACTTCAAGGTCTCGATGACCAGAGAGGGTTTAAGATCCCTTGGCAACTCAATCGCGATCCTGTAAGGATCCGTGTGCACCATGACGCTCTCGCCGAGTCTGGCGGTCAGAAGAACCGAGAGGATCTTTGAAATGGTCTCGTTGACCCTCGTCCCGAAGCACGCGTTCAGTATCAGGAGTCTCTTTCCGACCTCGAGCGTGATCAGGTCATCTGAAGGCACGGGAAAGCCGTCCTCTTGTCTCTTGAGATACTCTCGGAGCTTCTCGACTGCGTCATGATCACCTGAGTAGTCCTCGATGTTCCCGAGCCTTCTCATTTGACCCACTTCCTGGGCCACTTCGAACGGGACCGGGATCTCCTCTCCGACCCACGATGGGATCGATCCAAGCTCCTTGACCTGCTCGACCAGGATTTCGTCCTCCCTCATTTCCACTATCCTCCAGGTCTTGCCGTGGGTGATGAACGTCGCGTACGGCTCTGCAAAAGCCACGACGAAGCTCTCATCCAAAGAGCCTACCACATTCCTGCCGCTTATGTCTCTGATCCGATAGGTCTTCTCATCCGGAATCATTGAGACGTTATCATAAAAATACCTCATGCCTCTGTTCGAACGTCTGAACTCATCATTACCCACGAAAAGGAGCCCTATCTTGCCCAGCTGGTCAAGGACTGAATTGAAGTCGATCTTCGAAAGGTTGCGATACGGATGAGATCTAACGACCGTTTCATAGGCACTATCTATCCCGACCGCGCCGCTCATCGCCATGGCAACGAGTTGATTCGCCAGCACGGTGAACGGGCTCTCTCTGACCTTCAGCTCCTCCAGTTCACCATTCATAGCCCTTCTACTGATAATCATGCTCTCCGCGATTTCGTCCGGATTGCTGGCAATGATGACCCCTGTCGATATCTCCCCCACCCTGTGTCCAGCTCTTCCGATCCTCTGGATCAGGCGGGTGACCTGTCTCGGCGAATTGTACTGAATCGCGAAATCTGCCGTGCCAATGTCTATCCCCAGCTCAAGCGATGAGGTGCAAATAAGCCCCTTCAACTCCTCTTTCTTGAACCCTTCCTCCATCTCCACCCTTATTTCCTTTGAGAGGGAACCGTGGTGCACGCCAATCTTGAATCCCTCGTCCCATACGTGATACCTCGCAGCGAGCGCCTCGGCGGTGTCGCGAGTGTTCACGAAAAGAAGCGTAGATCTGTGTGATTCGATGATATCCCTTGCCCTTCGCATGCAGGCTACGAGCTGGGGATCGCTCTGAAGCGGTCCCGCCAGATCTCGGTCCTGATCGTTTACGTCAGGGCACTCGACGGTCACGTCCATCTCTTTGGTCACTTCGGTCCGTACGATGCGCACGCTCCTGCCGACTCCCCCAAGAAAATTGGCGACCTCCTGCACTGTTCCTACCGTCGCCGACAATCCTATCCTCTGGAATTCTCCTGCGAGACGCGCCAATCGTTCGAGAGCGACAGCTAGCTGGGCGCCCCTTTCGTCGTTCGCCAGCTCGTGGATTTCGTCCACCACGACCCAGCGTATCCTTGAGAGGTGTTCCCTTAGTATCTTGCCGGTGAACATTATCTGGAGCGTCTCGGGGGTCGTTATGAGAACGTCTGGAGCGGTCTTCGATTGTCTGTTCCTCTCGCTTTGAGAGGTGTCCCCGTGCCTGACCGCCACTCCAATTCCCAGAGCTTCGCCGAACTCCTCGAGTCTTCTGAGCATGTCCCTGTTCAGCGCTCTCAGCGGCGTAATGTAAAGGCACTTGATACCCTTCCCTTCCGTCTCGAGGAGACTATGGAGTATTGGAAGCATGGCCGCTTCTGTCTTGCCGATCCCAGTCGGAGCAACGAGCAAGAGGTGGTCTCCATCGAGTATTCGGGGGATCGCGTCGACTTGAGGTCCGGTCGGCTCGCTAATCTTCTTCTCCGCAAGTACCCGTCGAATCCTTTTATCAAGTAGTTCAAATACCATGGCCAGCAGCAACCTGCAACGATTGACTGCGAGTATATCAACCTATCGCGCAAGACATTATCGAGTGAGATATTCGGACAGACGTTCCAGACACTCTGAAATAGAAACATTGATGAAGAGGATATCGGCATACTAGGTCGATTAACTGCTAGGGGGAACATGGAGCCCATTCTTCTGGTGCCAGGCGAGATCGAGATTGTCGTAGTCGCACTGTTGCTGGTCTTCGGCCTCGCTCTTGCATTTGCAGGACATAGGATTTGGAAGGGGTTGATGGGCATAATAGGTGCCTTCCTTGGGTTCGTTCTCGGCTATACCCTAGGAATGGTCTTCAGTGGAGAGCTGGCTGCTTTCCTACTGGGGGTAATCGGGGCGGTCCTCCTTGGGGCAGTCTTCTATCGACTGGTGTCAACTGGAGTGTCCCTCGTCATCGCTGCTGCAGCATTCACACTACTCTATCGACTCGGAGCTGGCACGGTGATATCCTTACTTGTAGCCGGAGCTGTCTTCGTGATAGTCTTTCTAGGCTTTGAAAGGATAATTGCTTTGTTCACGGCTCTCATCGGCGCATCGATGGTAGTCTGGGGTCTAGATCTCCTCGATACATCGGCGTATCTCTTAGTGCCGATCTTCCTCGTGATCGCTGGTGCGGGCACGGTGGTCCAGTACTATGACATCGAGAGCAAGAAGAAGATGCCTGTGGTGACACATGCGTCGATCATGAAGATCGACGTGGTGAAGCATTGCCCGACTTGCGGACAGGTCCTGACCTATCTACCTGACTACAACGCATGGTTTTGCTACAGTTGCGGTCGGTACAGTTAGTCATGCCCGGGCCTAGACGGGAGAAGACCATCATTCCAACAGACGGCTTCTTGAAACACATCTTCTCTGTCTCTTGGGGGCAACTCCTGGCTGACATCCATACGGGGGCTGGATTTGTTCACGAGCATGTCTTCGGAGTTTGCCCCCATTTGTTTGAAGGCGAATCTCGAGTTGAAATGAACACAATAAGATACGCCGCGTTGATCCTCTACTTCTGTATCGGCTCAGTCGCCTCGAGCAGCAGCTCGGAAATATCTTTGACAATGATGTTCGACTCCAGCTTCTTTGCTCCCTGATCTAGGTTGAGAACGCAGAACGGACACGCGGTCGCTATGATCTCCGCTCCAGTGTCCAATGCCTCTTTTACCCTTTCCGCCGCTATGTTCACAGCGAAATCGTTGAACGCGGACTTGTATCCTCCGCCCGCCCCGCAACATCTGGAGCTCATACGGTTTCGAGGCATCTCGATCAGCTCAAGACCAGGTATGGCCTTCAAGACCTCCCTTGGAGGCTCGAAAACGCCCGCGTGTCTGCCCAGATGACATGGGTCGTGGTACGTCACCTTGGCCCTGATTTCCTTCGTGAACTTCAACTTCTTTTCCTTAAGGAGCTTCTGCATGTATTGAGAGAAATGATAGACCTCAAATGTTGGGTTCGAATAGAACCTTCCGTAGTCCTTCATCGTCGTCTTGTAGCAACCCGCACAGGTCATAACCATCGCCTTTGCTCCTCTTCTTTCCGTCTCCGTTATGGTGTGCTCCGCGAAGCTATGTGTCAGATCGTTCATGCCGGTTCTCAGGACCGGTGATGTGCAGCACCATTCGTCTTCTCCCAGCACGTCCAACTTGACGTTTCCTCGATGAAGAACGGTCACTCCTGCCTTTGCGATGTTCTGAACACGATATGAGGCGGTGCATCCGGCGAAGAAGACCACGTCCGGGTTCGAGTGTCTTGGAACATCCGGAGGGAACCAAGCCGCGCGCTTGTCGACAGGCTCCCCGTACGGATTCCTCTTCGTCTCGATGCGTTCGTGGAACTTGCTGTGCGCGGGCAACGGTCCAGCTCCTTGATCCACCAACCACTCTCGCACCTTCTCCCAGAACTCAGCGAACTCGATGTTCGCATGACAGACCGTCCAGCAAGACGCACAGCCAGTGCACATATACACGGCCTTGACGAACTCCTCGTCGACCTCGACCTTGCGTCCGAGAAGCGTATCCACTGGCGATTTCTTCATGAGCTGGTTGAGATAGAAGATCTTGCCTCTAGGCGTGACGGACTCCCACGGCGTCTGCCCCCAGGTGTCGCAGACTCGAATGCAATAGCCGCATTGCAGGCAGGCAAGCATTTCTCTTTTTATATCGGGCATCTTGACCATTCGTTCACCTTATTGTCCGGATTCGAGCCAGCGATTATCTGCCCCATCTGATGGGTCAGGTTGGGGTAAAGGAAGGAAATCGGATATTTATGTTTTGGTACTTAAAATGCCAGCTCCGTGGTGAAAGGGAACGGATCCAAAACGAGACCGGCCAGCTCAGACTGACTGCTTGTCGATCAACCCTCGAGTATCGGGGAGTATCCATACCACGACCCCTCCGTCCTGAGCATGTGAAGGTTCTGTTCCAGAGCCTCCTTATGTCCACTCTCCCATTTTGCCAGCCCTTTCAGTACATCCTTCGCTTTATCATCCTCGATCAAATTTACAGCCTCGTCGTACATCTTGATTGAGCTGTCCTCGACCTTGATTGCGAGCTCGACCGCCTCGATCTCTCCCTCCAGCGTTGCACATCGAGCGCTGATGGTCGCAGGAAACACGTGTTCTGGAATGATCATCAGGAAGTCCTTGACGGGTTTGATGGAAGAAGGTTCCACCGAGGGCGCGATTCTCACGATCTCCTTCTCAAGTATTCTTCGATGCTCCCTCTCGTCTCTTGCCAGCCCTCTCAGCAAAGCGGCTCCCTTCTTGTCTCCAACGCACTCGTTCATGCTAATGTACAGGTCATAACCGAACTTCTCGACCTCGATTGCCGCCGCGAGAACAGAAAGTAGTTTCTCTTCCATGCTTATTCCTTCAGTGAGCAGGGGCCATATATTGCTATTGACAACAATGAACGAAATGCTTTCCCCAGCATAACGAAATTCTTAAGGCTATCGAACAGGTTTAGCCTTATAAGGGCGGCGTGCCTCGTCGGACGTGAGCACCTACCTATTTGAGAGAGACTGGCAGCAATCGAATCGACCTAGAAAACGTGAAACACGTACAGAGTTCCTCTTCTCTAAGGTGCTAGACCGTCTATCAGATGGTCGTGTGAGGCACAGACTGTCAAGGGAATGGAGGAAATCGGGAAATGTATGGATACTGGGGAAAGATACTACGAGTGGACCTGACTACCGGGAAGATATCCACTCAGGAATTCGATGAGAAGTTTGCCCGAGATTGGCTGGGAGGAGTCGGCTTCGGCGTTAAGATCTGTTACGACGAGATACCTGCTGGCGCGGATCCATTGGGCCCCGACAACGTCTTCGTTCTATCAGTGGGACCTATCCAGGGATACACCGGAATACTGGGTTCAGGGCGGTTTACGATAAATTTCAAATCCCCTCTGACCGGATTCTGGGGTCAGTCGACCGGTGGAGGCTATCTCGCTGAGGAACTGAAGCGCACTGGGTACGATGCGATAGTGGTCAAGGGTGCGGCGAAGAAGCCCGTCTATCTCAAAGTCATGAACGGCAAGGTCGAGCTGAAGGATGCATCTGGCCTGTGGGGAAAGGACATCCATGAGACTCAGGAAGCGCTCTGGAAGGAAGTAGGGGACAAGGACGCGGTCGTTGTTCCTATCGGACAAGGCGCTGAGAACCTGGTCAGATATGCTGCCCTTACGATCATCGACGGCCACGGTAACGCTGGCCGAATGGGCGGCGGCGCCGTGATGGGCTCGAAGAAACTGAAGGCGATCGTGCTCAAGGGAGACAAGCACAATCCGATCAAGGACCCAGAGAAGTTGAAGGCGCTCAAGAAGGAATTCGCCGGAATCGTAAAGGACAACGGTTTCGCGAAATCAAACCGCGAAGAAGGACAGGCTATGGCTATTATCCCTCGTGAACAGCTGAGCCTGCTCCCGATGAAGAACTTCGCTCTGGGATCATGGCCAGAAGGTGCGAAGAAGATCGGGTCCGCTGGCGGTGATTTTAACCCGGTGTTGAAGCCCAGGCCTGATGCTTGCTCGAATTGCGTCATGGGATGCCACAGGCGCGTGACGGTAAAAGAAGGAAAGAAGTGCGACATGGACGGCTACGGTCCAGAGTATGAGACCTTGGGAATGATGGGCAGCAACTGCCTTATCGACGACCTGAAGGCGATCAATTACGCCAACCACCTCTGCAACATGTGGAGCATCGACACCATCGATTTCGGCGGTGTCCTCGGGTTTGCCATGGAAGCATACGAGAAGGGGTTCATCAAGAAGAAGGACCTCGGGTTCGAGCTGAAGTGGGGAGACGGAGTTGCGATGTGCAAGCTCCTGAAGCTGATAACGTTCAGATCGAACGCGATGGGCAAACTGCTGGGTGAGGGATTGCGTGTCGCGAGCGAGAAGCTCGGATGCCCTGAGATCGCTGTTCAGGTGAACAATGCCGTAATACCGGCTCACGATCCGCGTGCGTTCTTCTCGATGGCGGTAAACTACGTGACCGGACCTCGCGGACCATGCCATGTGACGGGATTCCCCGAGGGCTCTGAGCTCGGGATTCCTGTTGCAGAGTACGACCTGCCTGGAATGGATAGGTTCGATGACAAGCTGAAGGGAAAGGCCGCTTTGGCGTGGCAGGACATCTGCCAGTTCGACAACGCGTTGAGCTACTGTCTGTTCTATGACTTCGCAGGCTACACGCACAAGATGAAGGCGGACATGATCAACGCGATCACTGGTTGGGACACCGACACCAAGGAGCTGTTCATAAAGGTCGGAGGCAGGATTAACCAGCTGTGCAGAATGTTCAACCTGAAGCACGGTCTGATCCCGAAGAAGAACGATCTGCTCCCGCCGAGAATGCTCGTACCGCTCAAGGAAGGCGGCGCCGCAGGCAAAGTGCCCCCCATAGAGAAGATGCTCAAGGAGTACTACCAGGAAAGGGGATGGCCGAACGGGATACCGACTGCGGACACTCTCAAGAAATTCGGACTGGATTTCGCCGTCGCGGACCTGAAGAAGTTGCCAGCCGCGAAGTAGTGGTGCCTCATCAAGACAAACCTTTCAAACCCTTTTCCCTTGTTTGTTTTTCTTGAGAACCTATTAGGGGAAGGCATGCGATGTAAATCGTGTCGTCAGACGTGGCTAGACTAGGGTGCGGAGGCAAAAAGATTGCGTTATTGTTCTAGATGCGGCGCGCAGATGAGGTCGGAGGCGAGGTTCTGCGATCAATGTGGTCACAGCCTTTCTGGGCCCGGGACGGCGAAGAAGGTCAGGTCAAACTACCATCCATCCGAGTCTCAGCTTCCCTCGGCCCCAGTGACCTCGCGCGCCAGCCCTATGATCGCCACAATCCTAGCTCTGGGACCAGGCCTATTCGGTATCATGGGATTGGGGCACATTTACGTCAGATCCCTAGCGAAGGGTCTCGTCCTTCTTGTCGTCGGAGCAGTGCTCGGCCTGTTCACGTGGGTGCTGATAATCGATTTGTTCTTCTTGTCACCACTCGACATGGGTCCAGACGGTGCGGGACTGATTGGTGCGGCGGTCCTGTTCAGCCTCATCTTCTTCCCGTTATGGCTGTGGCAGGCCTACGATGCTTACCTAATCGCAAAGACAACGCAGCCGTCCCCTGATACGATCATTCCTCCTCCGTATTACTAGGGGTGGGTCCTGAATCTGGATTTCTATCTGCCTGAGATGAACATGCAGTAATCGTAAGCGATCGGTCCAGACTTCGTGGTCTCACAAGGGAAGTCTGAGCACTCAAAACAGTATCTGACTCCTCTCTCGAATGCGCATGTGGATACCTTGCAGAATTCGTTCATCTTAGGGGAGCATCCGTCTTCACCATTCGGGCATTTCCCCTTCACCATCAAGGGACATATCTCGCATGCTATTCCACATACGCCAACCTTCATCCACGCACCCTCGGCTTGAATCGATGAAGCATGAGATAATGATTCCCTTCGAATGAGATTCCTCAATCGCGGATTGATATCGATGCAATACAATCAGATGTCGGGTGAACTCCGGATGAGAATGATTTCCTGGAACATCAATGGTATCAGGGCAGTTCACAAGAAAGGATTCAAGAAATGGTTCAAGAGCGAAGCTCCTGACATTCTCTGTCTTCAGGAGACAAAGGCTGAGGAGAGGGAAGTGCCGAAGGATCTCAAGAGGATCTACGGCTATCGGTGTTATTTCTCTTCGCCAGTTGACAAAAAGGGCTACAGCGGAGTCGCGTTGTTCACGAAGAAGGAACCGGCAAAAATCGAGAATGGAATCGGAGTGGAGAGGTTCGATAAAGAGGGGCGGATCCAGATAGCCTACTACGATGACTTCGTTCTATTCAACATATACTTTCCCAATGGGAAGTCATCGAAGGAAAGGCTGACCTACAAACTGGATTTCTGCGCCTCGTTCCTCGAATTCGTCCGAGGAATGAAGGATCGTGGAAAGAACGTGATAATATGCGGGGACGTCAACACCGCCCACAAAGAGATCGATCTGGCAAGGCCGGTGGAGAACCGTAAGATTTCTGGTTTTCTTCCGGTGGAGAGAGCCTGGATTGATGAGCTGTTGGCAGTCGGGTTCATCGATGCCTTCAGAGTCTTTGATCAATCCCCGGGTCAGTACACATGGTGGGACTTGAAGACAAAGGCTAGAGAAAGGAATGTAGGTTGGAGGATTGACTACTTCCTTATAAGCGAGGGTCTCCTTGGTAGGCTTGAGAGCGCCTTCATACTCAAAGACGTCAAAGGGTCGGACCATTGTCCGGTTGGAATGTCATTGAAGGAAGAGGTCTGAACAGACCTACGTCGTAGGATGAAAAGGCGATGGGGTTGGATTCAATGCGAATACTCAGCATTACTTTCTTTTGTTCATCCTTTGAATTGCATTCCAAATCGGGCTATATGATCGTTTCTTCTCACCCGCAGTGAGTCTACCCGTCAGGAGGATGTCCTTCCTGAACAACCACACTGCGATCGCCATCGTAGCCATGGCGAATATCGCCTCGTAGACGATCCCGCCGACGACGAGCGTGTAGTCGTCGAACATCAAGCTTCTTATCGCCATCATCGGGTGCGTGAACGGGATCGCGAACAACAGCACCTGGCCGACAAGCGGCATTGTGTTGAAGTCGAGCATCATCACCGCGAACATTGGGATCATCGCCAGGAGAGTGATCGGCATCGTTAGGGTCTGCGCCGACTTGTAGTTCTTCGCGAAGATGCCAAGCAGCATGCATAGGGCCAATGCCGAAAGCAGTCCGAGGAAGAGCGAGATGCCGACGAGAACGTAGTCAAAAGCGTCGAGGGTCAATCCGTATTTCGCCATGTCTATCGGGGAACCAGCAGAGATCGAACTAGTGTAGTATCCAAGTCCGATCATGTAAATCACTGCCAATATGAGGCCGACGATCGCGCTCCCCGCCAGCTTCCCAAAGACGATGGAGCTTCTCTTGACCGGGAGCGTAAGTAGTGTCTCGAGGGTCTTGTTCTCCTTCTCGGTGCCCATCGACGATATGACCATGCTGCCGGCCATGATGATGACCATGAGTACTATCAGAGGAACGACAAAAGCCTGTTGAGACATAAAGCCAGATATCAAACCTGGAGAGATCCCAACCATTTCTTTCCCCTTGAAAATTGTTGTCTCGTTCTTGACGGTCGGGTTCAGAATGACCGTCGAGTTCACCGATGCGTGGCTGTCTATGATTTCCTTCGAGATGCTCGCGCTCGCGAGCTGCAGTGAAGAGTCGACGTTGCTTGAAGAAATAGTGTCCATGAGTCCAGTGCCTTTCATGATCCAGAGAATCTGGTACTCCCCACTTTTGTTGCTCAATATACTCTCGCCGAAGCCAGAAGGAATGATGATGAGCGCGATTCCGTCCTCCTTTTCCAGCGCCGTCAGTCCTTCCGACACGCTTGAGCCGGTGTAGACGACGTTCGCACTTTTGTTAAGCGTCTTGCCAGCTACCGCTGATAGGACACTATGATCTTGATCCACCATCCCTATTACCGGAGCCTTCGTTGCTTCTTGGCCAGCTCCTCCGATGATGTTACCCAGCGATCCGAAAATCGCGGCCATGATGATGATTGGTACAAGTGTGGACGGCGTCAACAGCTCCTTCACTTCCTTTTTGATGATGTTCGTGACGCTATTCATGCGACCACCTTCACGAAGACGTCCTCTATGTTGTTGCAGTTGTGCCTCCTCTTGAGCTCATCTGGAGTACCTATCTCGACGATCTTGCCGTTGTCAATCAAAGCTATTCGATCGCAGAGCAGCTCGACCTCAAGCATGTTGTGAGATGAGAGGAGTATTGTCGTGCCCTCGGAGGTGGTCTTCTTGGCAAGTTTCCTGATCTCTTGGGAGTTCAAGACGTCCAGGCCGGAAGTGAGTTCGTCAAGTATCGCGAGCTTGGGTTCGATCATCAATGCACGAGCGACCAACAATCTTCTTGTCATCCCCTTGCTGTACGTCTCGACCTTGTCGTTGATCCTCTCACCAAGATTCGCTATCTCGACTCCCTTTCTGACGATCTCCGAAGACCTGTTGCCATCTCCGAAGAACGGTGCTATGAACTCGAGGTATGCCCTTCCTGTGAGATTCTTGTACGCACCAGCATCTTCGGGGAGATAGCTGATGATTTTCCTGACCTCATCCGCCTCGTGCTCAAGGTCGTGGCCGAAGATCTTCACTTCACCGGAGGTGATCTGGAGCAATGTCGCAAGGATTCTGAGAGTAGTAGTCTTGCCAGCGCCATTTGGACCGATGAGGCCGAATATCTCGCCTCGGTTGACCTCGAACGATATGTTGTTGACAGCGTTGAAACTCCCATAGCTTTTGACCAGGTTCTTGATCTCTATCGCGATCAACTCAAGCTGCCTCCCAAAGTTTCGGTCCTGAGCTCCACCAAATTCGGCTGGAGTAGCTCCAAACTATATATATCTTGAGTTCGACATGCCTTTGGAGAACAAGAATCGATAATGCGCTGGATGGTATTGCCGCCACCTGCTTCCTATACGGAGACGACCGCATCCGCAGTCCCGAATCCCTGTTTTTGAAATGAGTGGCCACGCACAGTATTTATGTTCGCTTGCTTCTTCAGGGATTATCTCGTGGTGCTGAATCATGATGGACAAGGTCAAGGTTGCAGCGGCCCAGGTCTCTCCTATCTTCATGAACAAGGAGGCGACGATCGATAAGGCATGTAGGACGATTGAAGAAGCTGGTCGCGCGGGAGCGAAGTTGACCGTTTTCTCCGAGACATTCATCCCTGGATATCCATATTGGAGGGGATTGCAGCCTATATCAAGATGGTCCGATTTCATGGTCCAGTATCAGAAGAACTCGGTCAGGATTCCAAGCTCGGACACTGATGTCCTATGCGACGCTTCCAAGAACGCGGACATGATCTCAGTTATTGGATGCACAGAGCTTAGCGACCGGAAGGGAAGCGAGACACTCTACAACACTATCCTTTTCATAGGTAACAATGGAAAGGTCCTGGGACGCCATAGGAAATTGATGCCGACCCATGGCGAGAGAATGGTCTGGGGAATGGGTGACGCCAGCGACGTAAGAGTGTTCGACACTGACATTGGGACGATCGGAGGACTTGTATGCTATGAGCATCATATGACGCTTCTGAAGGCGGCGATGGGAAGCCTGGGCGAGGAGATACATTGCGCCGTATGGCCTGGATGGTGGGTAATGAATCGTCATCCAGGAGATAAGAAACGGTACGAGGAGGGCAAGGATTCGTCTCACTTCTGCGACATTGAGCACGCCGTACGAGAATACGCGTTCGAGAATCAGGCGTTCGTGATAAGCGTCAGCCAGTACGTCCCGGACAAGGATCTTCCGAAGGAATGCGCGGACTTCAACACGGCTGCGGGCGGGAGCTTCATTGTCAACCCCGCCGGAGTGATTCTTGCAGGACCTGTTTTCGATAAGGAAGCCATAATCTATGCATCGCTGGACTCTGATGACAGGAGACACACGAAGGCGTATTTTGACGCACTCGGACATTATTCAAGGCGGGACATCTTCAAATTCGATTTCAAAAATGAGTATTGACCGATATTTCTGAGAGAATAGTCGAATCTCAATAGGCAAGAGACAGAATATCCCAAGGGAGACGAGGCTTCCATTTCTCGGCAATCGATCCTGGTGCAGTGAATGGAAACAAGAATCTCGTTATTGGACTACACTGTGTTGCCGGTTTCGAAAATGCGGCTTGAGACCCTCTTTTCCTTCCCGTTCTCCCTGACGTAGCGCTGACAGTAGGGGTACGTGCATGGAATGCATTTCCTTTCTGCACAGGATAGTTCGATCATCAGATATCGGTCGTTTCTGTTGCCCTGATGTGTTGGCAGGTTGATCACCTCTCATTTATTAACTATTGTTGAGTCGCACGAAAGACCACGTATTTCAAGCTTGTCCGCCTTCTCCTGACCGAACGGGCGAAGAAAGCCTCCGGTCGGTCATTGAGATTGTGTCAGGCCGTTCAAGGATTTTTCAGAACGCTATCATGGAATTTGTTCAGGGTGGCCGGAGGGGTGAACTCCTATCATTAGCAGTCTCTAACAAATGCCCTCGAGCTCTCACGATGCTTCTTTCTCGGAAGACATTAGATCGCTTTCTTGTCCGATGCTTTGTTTCTACAAGCTGTCTATCTCACCCGTCAGAAATTCTACGATCTTTCTTATTCGTTTCTTTCTTGTCTCGGGTCTTTTTGCCTCTGTGATCCAGTGTATGTATCCCCTTCGATGGCTTTTTGCCAGAGACTTGAAAGCATCATGGGCTGGAGGACTTCCTTGCAGCGCCCTATCTAGATCTTCTGGAATTGTGACTTCCTCAACTTCGGGCGGATAGCGCTTCGGGTCCGTCTTGTCATTTGTCATTGGCAGGAGCCTGAGACCCGACTCCGTCATCTTCCCTTGTCTAATCATGTTTTGAGCCCTTTCAAGATTGCTCACGGCCCATTTGCTGTTCTTCTTCCTCGGACTGAATCTCAGCATGTGTTTCTCATCATCCACCCGCCTAAGGATGCTGTCGATCCATCCATAGCAGATTGCCTCCTCAACGGCCTCGTCCAAGCTGAGCCCCGGTTTGCCCGTCCTCTTCTTATAGAGAAGAAGCCAGGCCTCCTTCTTGGAGCTGTGATTCCTTACTAACCAGGAGCGCCATTGTTCTCTGTCAGAGAAGAATAGGGGGGACGTCATTATGCTCGAGTCTCCAATGCGAACATGGAAATGTTCTGAACAGTAGATGCGCTCATAGGTCGACGAGAATCCATCCATTCTCAACCTTCAAAGGGAAGGTTTTGACGTTCTCCGTTCTGATTCCTGACATCAGCGTTGCCAAGTATCCCGGAATCGCTTCCGTCTTTTGAGCTGTCGAAACCTGGGTCTGAGGCGCCGGAACGGGGCCGGCAAGCGCTTCGCCTGTGATGATGCTGAACTGAGCGCTATGCATTGGGCAGGTCAGGATGTAGCCGGTCAGAGTCCCCATCTCGAGCGGGGCATTCATGTGACCGCACCGTCGCTCAATAGCGAAAAACTTCCCTTCGTAGTTGCAGAGGACCGCCTCTTTCCCATTTCCTGAAATGAGCATAAGGCCTCCATCGACGAGATCTTCCTCCTTCGCCATCTTGACAAACATGCTGTCACATCCTCATCTCGCTCATGGGGATTTGGATCAGCTTGCTGGGGTCTACGACGTCTTTGTGCACGTACAGTCCGCACCAGCATCGCTTCATCGCATCATAGTGCTTCCTGTGAAACGGGATGCACGGACAGACGATCAACATATCATCGCTCCTCTTGTTCGTCCTTCCTTGACAAGGACAATATGGTGAGCCAAAGCGCTTCTCAAGTTGGACCTCTGCGTCCAGTAAGTCATTCACAATCTCATCGTCTGAAGAGAACTTGTATCCTAGTTTGTCGACAATGCCTTCGAACTGAAATCTGAGCGCTTTCTTTCGTTCTAGATCATCCATTTTTGCACTATCCCTTTTGATCAAGCAACTCCTCGTATCTCTCAGGATTGTATCCGACGACCACTTCGTCCTCTATGATCACGAATGGAAACGCGACGCTTCCTTTGGATTTACTCCTCATTTCGTTCAGAATCTCCTTCTGCTCATCTTCGCTGACCAGATCGTAGTCGACACAATCGACTGGAACTTTGCGATCCGCGAAGAATTTCTTTGTCTTCTTGCACCAAGGGCAGTAACTCAGAGTGTACACTCTTATCTTCTTCATCTCCTCACCTCTCTATTCTTATTGATATGGTTCCTGATTCGATCTTGAAATCGTATATGGGTAGCTTGATCTCTCTCGCGCTCAAGAATTCTCCCGTGCGGATGTCAAAGCGCCAATCGTGGCAGGGGCAGGTCAGAATGTAGCCAGAGATGCTCCCGCCCGCGAGCGCGCATCCCATATGCGGGCAGCGATTCGAGATGGCGAAGACCTGTCCAGACCTCTTCAGTAGAAGCACCGGCAACCCTTTCGGATTGACGTTTAGTCCGCTACCTTCCTTGAGCTGCTTCTCCTCTGATACTGCCACCCATTCTTCCATTCCGCTCATTCTTGCTTTGCCTCTGGAACGAAGTCTCCAATAGCTTTTGGTCTCCATTGGACAATGTAGCATAAATATTATCCGCAGATCTTCAACCCGTATGAACCCTTTACCCAGTCCTATCCGTATCTGGGCTCGGACATACTGTGACTGGACAATTGGGCTTCTTGAGGTTCTTTAGACGATCAGAAATATGTGCTGTAGTCGTCGCAGTAGACGACAAGCGGTCTGATGGGACGGATTTCCTGATGGTCGTTGCCGCTGAACGGTGCAACAACATAAATGCTCAAACCTATTGACCCCTCCGATTTCAAGAATCATCATTTGACGGTTCAAGATCTCGATTGAAGATACCAGGACGAGTGGAGAAGGAGGGAGAGACTGTGCTTCAGGAGAGCATGGATGGGAGTGTCAACAACGAAGCCGCGCCCAGAAGATTCATGATTCCAAAGAAGTCACCGATCGTATTGGTGGTAATAATCGTGCTCAATGCCTTGCCTGCCCTCGCCACCGACATGTACCTCCCGGCCCTTCCAAGCATGAGCACACAGTTTGATTCTCCGATAAGCCTTCTCAATCTGAACCTGGTACTATTCTTCCTCTTCTATGCCATTGGGCTGTTGCTGTGGGGGCCACTCTCCGACAGGTACGGACGAAGACCGACTTTGGTGACGGGCATGACCGCCTTCGTCATATTCAGCATCCTGTGTGGTCTGTCTTTCGACGTTTACCAGCTCATCGCTTTCCGCGCCCTTCAGGGAGTATTCGGCGGGGTAGCTGTGGCAGTATCCATCGCTATGGTCAAAGACATATACGAAGGCCACAAAAGAGAGAGAGGACTTACGCCATAGTGAGCATGATGATGGCATTCGGCCCAATACTTGCGCCAATAGCCGGGGCGGTTTTGCTCCAGTATATGGCATGGAGGGGGATCTTCTACATTCTAGGGGCACTCGGCGCAGTCGCGTTGCTTGGCTGCCTCGCCATGGAAGAGTCGCTGAAAGAGAAATCGAATAGGAGGATACTGGCAACTCTGGGTCAATTGTGGGTGGTGTTGAAGAACCGGCGCTACTCAAGACTGCTGCCTAGTCTGTCACCACTCGGAATGATAATCTTCGTGTGGGTGGGGATCTCCAGCTACATTCTCATCGATGGTTTTGGTCTAAGTCAAGGTGAGTTCAGTCTTTTCTTTGCCTGCAATGCAGCTTTCTTGTTGATCGGACCGTTCTTGTATCTATTCCTGGCAAAGCGCTTTGATAGACTGAAGATAGTCACCTTTAGCTTAGCGACAATCTTGCTCAGTGGAGCTCTCGTGATCCTGTTTGGTAACCTTGGACCCGTTCCTTTCCTGCTATCGGTCATACCAGCCACATTGTCTGTTAGCGTCACACGGACACCGAGTCTCGATATCATAATGTCGCAGATGGACACTGATGCTGGTTCGGCATCATCGATATTCAACTTCTTCTTCATGGCCGTCGGGACACTAGGGATGATGATCGTCTCCATTGAATGGGAGAACAGGATACTGATCGCAGGATTGATCTTCGCCATCGTGGGTGCGACAAGTCTCGGTTCTTGGTTGGCCGTCTACAAGAACTACGCTTCGAAGGACGGAATATGAGAAAGAAACCATCTCGCCCATCGTTTGTAT
>JAJRAG010000195.1 GCA_028682925.1 Methanomassiliicoccales archaeon | reverse complement strand
AGAGACCGCCTCTGATTTCTCCATAGGTCTGACTACGAAAATCTCTGTCGCTCAAGAGAAGCTTGAGGAGCTGGAGAATGAATTGAAGCAGTACAACGTCGAGGTAGCGCCTCCGCTGCCTTCGATCGAATCGCTAAAGGACACGATCAGCTCCTGCGAATCGGCATTGGCCTCGATGGGCGCAGTGAACCTCAGGGCGATCGATGACTACGGGCAGAAGAAGACCCGCTACGATGAGCTGAACGCCGAGACCCAGAGGCTTCAAGAGCAGAAGAAGGACCTCCTTGCGCTGATGGACGATCTCAATGTAAAGAAGAAGATCGGGCTGTTCAAGGTCTATGACGCTGTCAACGAGAACTTCAAGCGGACCTACGCTGAGCTGTCCGGAGGCGGGGAGGCCGAACTCGTGATTGAGAACCAGGAATCGCCGTTCGAAGGCGGGCTAGTGATCAAGGCAAGGCCAAAGAATGGCAAGGTGCTGAGGTTGGAGGCTCTCAGTGGAGGTGAGAAGAGCCTTACAGCGCTCGCATTCGTTTTCGCGATACAAGAGCACCAACCGTCTCCGTTCTATCTCCTGGACGAGGTCGACATGTTCCTCGACGCCATCAATGCGGATACCGTAGCGCACAGGATCCAGAGGGCTTCGAAGACCGCACAGTTCGTTCAGATATCCTTGAGAAAAGTGACGTTGAACAAGGCGGATCATATCATCGGCGTGACGAAGCAAGAAGCCGGGGTGAGCAGCGTCATCATGAAACCGAACATAGGAGAGATCAATGATTTCCAGGAAGAGCTCAAGGTCCCGAACGAGAAGGTCATGGAGGGAGCTTCATGATAGAGTGCTCGGCGATCGGACCGGTCCTGGACCATCTTCTCTTTCACAAGGCAATAATCGACGAAGGTGAGCGGGCGAAGAAGATCGACGGATACCTGGACATTCTGCACCAGTCCAAGGACGGCGTCCCGATGGCCTCAGTGAATCCGCTCGACCAGTCCATACAGCTGGTATTCGAGCTCGTCCTTTCGAACAACTTCGACCCTTGGGATATCGATCTTGTCGAGTTTACCAGGCTTTACGCTCAGAAGATGAACGATGAAGAGGTCAATTTCATTATCGCTGGTAAGCTGATATTCATGGCATGGTCGATTCTCAGACTTCAGAGCGAGAAAGTGCTCGTCAATCATGAGAAGTTTGAGGGTGAAGGCCTGTTTTGCAGCGACTGGGACATCGACAGCCTGGACGCGTTCCGACAGGAGCCCCTGGCTCTCACCGAATTCTGCGAGATCCCAGAGAGCGTGGAACTCACGGAAGTCGTGAGGCACCGGGGCTCGAGACCGGTCTCGTTGGTCGAACTTCTGGATGCTTTCGACGAGGCCAGGAAGGACGCTGAGGCGAACATTCAGAGGCAGTTGCTCAGGGATGCCATTAAGAAGTCTCAAGGGGTCTTCGACGAAAAGGCTCATGCCGAGGATCTGGAGAGGGACGTCGAGAACGTATGGATCAGGATACAGCGATGCGGTCCCGGCTCGATCAGGATCGAGGACATCTACAATTGCTGCAAAGAGGACAGGGTGATGGTGTTCGTTTCCCTTCTCTTCCTGGCAAAGATGGGCAAGATATCGATCTGGCAGGATGACTTACCATTCGGTCAGATCTTCCTTGAGGTAAGAGTGCCATGGGACATCGGCACGATCGAAGACGCTACAGCCGCTCAGATCGATGTCGTGAAGGGAGAGCCCGCGAAGACCGAAATGGTGATCTGAGTTGGACCCGATCAGGGTGATAGAGGCCGTGCTGTTCTCCTCGAAGCCCTTGAAAGTGTCCGAGATATCATCGACCACACAACTCTCCGATCCTGTGATCCGAGCCGCGATGAAGAAGCTTGCCAAGGAGTATCGTGACAGAGGCTCGGTCATCGAGATAGTGAAAATCGGACCGAAGTACTCCATGCAGCTGCGAAAGGAATTCACTGAGTGCGCGCGCCCTTTCACAGAGAAGGAGGTGCCCGATGAGGTCCTGAAGACGGCCGCAATGATCGCATATCACCAGCCGGTTCTCCAAAGTGTTCTGGCAAAGGTGCTGGGAACGGAAGTCTACAAGGATGTGGAATCGCTCCGATCGTTGGGTCTAGTGAAAGCGAAGAAGCGGGGACAGACCCTTCAGCTCACCACGACGCAGCGGTTCGCCGAGTACTTCGGGATCGAAGGATCCACCCGAGATGACATAAAGAAGTGGATGGAGAGCCAACTCAAGAAAGGATGAAATGGACTGAGATCGAACTTCCCTTCTCGATTTCTATCATGAACGATGTCACTCCTTCGTGCTGGTTTCAAGGAAAGATTTAAATGGTCTTCCCACGATGACTTGCAAAAGTGATACCATGGTCATGCCACTCGCGCTACTCGAAAAATCAATGAACAGAAAGATCTCGTTGCTTCTCAAGGACAACAGGATTCTGGAAGGAAAGCTGACGGGTTACGACGACTATATGAACATGGTTCTGGAGGACACCGAGGAACGCACGTCCGATCAGACGAGGCGCTTGGGAACTGTCGTCCTGAGGGGCAACAACGTCGTGAGCATCTCCCCGTTGTGATACTGTCTAGGTTGCGATCGAACAATAGATAGTCGATTCCTTTCCGAAATGATTTTGATGCGCCATCTCGTTCTGAGGTACGATGAAGGCAGTGATCATCGCGGGCGGACTTGGTACAAGGCTCAGGCCGTTGACACATACGATGCCAAAGGCGCTCCTGCCCTTGTGCGGAAAACCGCTCATATCCCACATCGTCGACGCCATGCCGTCTTGGGTGGACACTGTCCTCATCGCTGTCAATTACAGGAAGGACGCCCTTGAATCCTACTTCAAAGAGCTGACTCTACCGAGGAAGATCATATTGATCGAGGAATCGACCCCCCTCGGGACCGGCGGCGCGATAAAGAACGTCAGCGATCATCTGGACGATACATTCATCGCTTTGAACGGGGACGTCCTATCATCTATCGACATGGAGTCGATGGTTCGGTTTCATAGGTCATCAGAGGGAATGGGGACAATCTCCTTATGGGAAGTGCCAGATCCTAGTGCCTTCGGTGTCGTAGCGCTTGAAAGCGACAATAGGATACGATCCTT
>JAJRAG010000194.1 GCA_028682925.1 Methanomassiliicoccales archaeon | reverse complement strand
TCAACTAGACATTCTTTCGACTATTTTCCTTTGCCGTTCTGGGAGAACTCCATCTTGATCGAGAACGGTCAAAATCACTCCATCCACATCGAAGACCAAGGTTTAATTATTTCAAAGAAGATATGCGCGAGGGACGCTAGATGAAGGCTTATGTGAAGGTGGAGTACAGCAGCGGGGGCAAGTCCCCGAGCGAAGTGGAGAAGATATTCGTCGATAGTGGTTTCCAGAAGGCAAGGGGAACATCTACCTTCATTTTGGAGGTCGCCAATGAAACCGAGCTCGACATGAAGCTCGGGGAGCTGCATGGGGTCTTGAAGAATTCTGGCATAATGTACGTTCCCTCTCTTGGCAAGCCTGCTGAGGATGTGGAATTGCCCGTGTCTGGCGTACAAGGGCGGCTCAAGAAGTGGAAAGAGATAGGGGCGAACGTGGACGAGCTAGCTGCTCTTCTCGAGACGGACGTGGAACAGTTCAAGGAGCGGGCGCTCAGTATGGCCAAGGTCCAGATAGAGAAGATCGCCGCGGACAAAGAGAAAGACCTTGTGGAGACTGAAGCGAAGCAACGCGTCGAGAAGGCCAAGGACAAGATAGTCGAGTCTGCCATGATCGATGGCGGGCAGACTTTTCATCAGCTCGCTGGTGCTGTCGGCATAGACGAGGAATTACTATCTCAGATGATCGACGAGCTCGTTGAGAAGGGCAAGATCAAAGCGGAGCAAAGGGGTCGCAGGGTCGTCTACGTCGCTTCTTGAACAAGCATCGCGTTTGTTAGACAACCCGAAACGATTCTCTTGAACGGAAGACATCAATTCAGATGTCTGGTCCCAACATCCTTGCTCGATCTGTAGGTTTTGTCGCAAATACGTCAAACAATTCTTAAATAGGGGCTCTATGATTGGAGTGGAGCGAGGTGAAACAAATGGGAGCAATTGCGCGGACAGCACTACTGTTTGCGTTCATGTTCGGTCTGTTCGTCGTGATAGGATGGGCAGTTGGTTTCTTCTTCATGAATGACTGGCTGTCCGGGATGGTATTCTTCCTGGTCCTGGCCGGAGCTTTCAATCTTATCGCGTACTTCTATTCGTCCAAGATCGTTCTCTGGTCGTATAAGGCCAAGATCGTCGATGAGAGAACATCACCAAGATTGTACCGTATAGTCCAGCAGGTAGCCTTCAAGGCGAACCTGCCCATGCCAAAGGTGGCAATCGTCCCGACCGAAACGCCGAACGCGTTCGCGACCGGGAGAAACCCCAAGAACGCAGTGGTCGCTGCAACGGAGGGAATACTGAAGACTCTTAGCGATGAGGAGCTTGAAGGCGTCCTGGCTCATGAGATGGCCCATGTGAAGGACAGGGACATACTGGTCATGACGATCGCGGCCACGTTGGCCGGCGCGATATCCTTCGCTGCTCGGTATCTTTGGTTCGGGTCGATGTTCGGCGGTGGCAGGAGGGACAACGGAGCAGGATGGCTCATCATCATCGTAGCGATAACCGCGCCTCTCGCCGCTCTCTTGATCCAGCTGGCCATATCAAGGAGCAGAGAGTACAAGGCAGACGAGGAAGGAGCATTGATCATCGGAAGGCCTCTGAGCCTCGCGAGAGCTTTGGAAAAGCTCGAGGCCGCCAACCGCAGGAAGCCGATCCAGCAAGGCAACCCCGCGTCATCATCTCTCTGGATAGTCAACCCCTTCGGTGCTACCGGGTTCACGCGGATATTCTCCACCCACCCACCGATGGCTGAGAGGGTGAAGAGGCTGAAGCTAATGGCTGGGAAGATGGGACAGTTCTGAGCCGACCGATGCCCGAAACCTCTGTTCAAAACCTTTTTTCGATATTTCTTGTCACAGGAATCCGTTCTTCAGCACCTTACGTTCAATGCTCAGAATATCAGACTGTCCGTGAGACCCAGCCTCTCCACGAAACCATGTGCACTCCGCACGTTCGATACCTCTGAAAGCTGCCTGTGGATGTCCGTTCCGATTGACAATCCGACCATCCCATCGAACTTCTGAATGATCTCCTCTGCCAACTCGTAGAACGCGAGGCCATCTCTCCTATACAAGCAGGCAGTGTTCAATTCGATGAAGAGCTTCATGGAGCATAGGATGTCGCGGAGTTCCATATGCCCCATTTCAGAGAAGCAGGTCTCGATGTCGCTGTGAGCGAGGCCTTTTAGCGTCGAGATGTCGGAAAGAATATGATCGATGTCTTCCAGATCCGCGCCGCCATTCGATTTGTCGTTGACGTACTCGAAAAGCACAAGGTCCAGTTCGTTCAATAGGTCGAAAGGCAGATCATCGAGACGGCATCTGTCAGGGTTCGCATCGATCTCGACGCCAGCGAGAACCCTTACGGTTCCCTCATACTTCCTTCCAAGGTCCCTTATCGTCGAGATGTAGTTGCTCAGATCACACTTCTTCAATGAGGGGACCTTCGAGGTCTCGAAGTGGTCGGTTATGGCGATGTGGGTAAGCCCATCCTCAGCCGCCTTCTTCACGATGCGGTCAGGAGTGAACGATCCATCCGAAAAGGTCGTGTGGGAATGGAGGTTGATCACTGAACCTTTTCCCACTTCTCCAACTCCTGGACGCTGGAGAGAGTCCTACCTCTCTTGATCTCTTCCCTAATGCGGTTCTCCCGCTCAAGCACGTCGAGAGCTCGGTTCGCTATCTCCACCGCGTGCTCCTGTGGGACGACGACCACCCCGCTCTCGTCACCGATAATCCAATCCCCGGTCCTGACGATCTGCTCGCCGCAAATGATCTCATGCCCTATCCCACCGAAACCTTTCGGCTCGCCGGCGTGAGGCACGACGTACTTCGAGAAGCAGGGGAAATCTATCTCGAGTATCGTGTCGATGTCTCTGACCGCGCCGTCGACAACGATTCCGCTAACCCCCTTGACCTTGCAGCTCCACGAAGCGAGCTCTCCCCAGACGGCTATGTCGCTCCCTCCGGCGTCGACGACAATGACGTCTCCTTTCTCCGCCCTATCGATCGCTT
>JAJRAG010000193.1 GCA_028682925.1 Methanomassiliicoccales archaeon | reverse complement strand
TCGTTCTACCTCTTGAGCCAAGGTCGTTCTTCATTTCTAGGCTCGCTGCTCGGATGGCACTCGCCGCAGATATGCTCTCTCTGCCGAAAATGTCTCTCACAGACCATTCGCCCGCAAATCGCGCAGGTGTGATGCGCGGGTCTTCCACATATCCCGCACTGACCAAGGACTGCCACGAATTTCACATGTTCCTTGATGACTATAAATGCTCGTGCGGGACAATTCGATTGAGAGACACACACTTTGACCGGGATCATATCTAGAGTAGACCTAGCCACCGCAATCCTTCGATCACACCATCTGCATGAGGTTCTCTGCAGACGTATTTTGCTGCCATCTTCGCGGCCGGGGAGGCATTCGCAACGGCTATACCTACACCGCAGTCCTGCAGCATGGAAACGTCGTTGTCGGAATCACCGAAAGCGGCGATGTCTTTCGTTCCGATCCCTATAAGTTCGCTTGCCTTTCTTACGCCATTCATTTTGCTATGTCCAAGCTCCATTATGTGGATCGCGAATCCAGTGGTCTCAATCGCGACACTCCAATCTTTCAGTATCTCCCCGATAACCTTCGGGTCAGCGGTCCTCTTCAGAGCTACCTCGCTCTCTCTCCATCTGTCGGTGAAGAGTCTCTCAACTTCGATTTTCGTCTTCAGATAATCATAGGCTCTTACGGGCAACGTGTTGCTATTCAATTTGTACAGATTCTCCTTGAAAGACACAATTCCACCGTTCTCGGCGATAACTGGTCCCTTGAGGCCAATGAAGATTGAGAGACCGAATGCGATTGGAAGGACGTTGCCGCTCGACAACATGACAGCAACACCTTTCTGTTGGACCTGTCGGAGTGCTTCTATGCCCTGGGGTTGAATCATTCTCTTGGAATCCGTGATTGTCCCATCAATGTCGACAACGACTGCCTTAATCAATTCCATCATACTCCGAACTACTGGCGGTCATCTGGAATCTGGTAGGATCATTCTCGCAATTCCTTCAATGTTGTGATCCGTTCAGCGAATGCGTTGTGCTTGTGTATCGATTCTTCGCTCTCACTCCTAACCGTCACAATCACCTCGTCGGGAAGCCCGCCGTACTTCTCCAGTATTCTTGTGAGTATCTCTCTCACAACATCTTCCACGAATTTTGGATTCTCGTGTGCCGCCAGGACGACCCTTGCTTCTTCTGAGCGTTTGAGGATCTCGAAGGTAGGGCTGCTGACAGACCGTTCGACTATGTCGATGAGGTCATCAGCCTCTATGTCATATTCCTCTGGAACTTCAATCATCAAGGTAGTTATGTTCCTCTGATTGTGAGTTATCATGGGAATTCTTTCTCTCTCGATCGTCAATTTGCCCCTGAACTCTTCCCTCAGCGTTTCCATCGCGCAGGGGCAGGTCGTCATGCCCACCACTTCCACGCCGATCAACTTCTTCAGTCCATTGTCTCTCCTGTCGACGGCCTTCGCGATCAACTTGTAAGCTTCCAGTGTCGTCCTCCCACTTAGTCCGATCCGTTCCAAGAAGTAGTCAGCTCTCAGATTCACTTCGGAGTAAGAGGCGTATTCATGTCTCTCCAGGAGCGAGCGGCATATGTTCGCACTGAGAATCTCCAGTCCAGCGACGGGTACTCTCACACTCTGGTCTACGATTTCCGATATGACCTCGAGGTTCCGCGACATGTGCGAGCCCTTCTGGCTAGAAGGAAGGTCGACAAACACATCAATTTGACACGTCAGAGTCACGGTTTTGTTGCCCCTATTGACGGTGACCGGTTTTCTAACACCTGTCACACCAACCCTCGTCAGCTTGAATCCATTGGTCAGGCGTCTGTTCTGGACGTCGCTTGTCGATATGTGATTCACCGGTTATCGAGATTGAAATCGCCACCTTAAACGCTACCTTTCAACAACATTGCTGGTAGATTCATTGAATGGTTGTTAAATCCCAGGGATTGAGAGAGTACTGCTTCAGACTTCGACCAACCTGTAGCTCCTGCGCCCTAGGCCGATCTCCTCTGCATACGAGAGTTGGACTCTCCAATCGACATCGTGGACCGCATCGAACTTGTCCGTGCCAGGGGCTGTTTTCTTGCCCAATCTCGTGTTGTCGATGCCGACCTCTCTGTTCACCAAGTCCACCGAGGCTTGGTCGATTGCTACGATGTCCTTAGATGCCAGAATACCAATGTCAGCAACGATGGATTTGTCACTCCATGGAGGGCAGTCACAATCCGGAGTCACATCCATCACGAAGTTGATGAATCCGCTCTTTCTTCTCTTGTTCTTGAGGATCCCGTAGCAGTACTCGACTATCTTCTCCTGAAGAACCTGCTTCCCTACGTATCCGCCTGGGTCTATCGCTCTGTTGGGACAACATACGTAGCATTCTCCGCAACCTATGCATGTTCTTTTGTTGATAGATGCAGTTCTCCCAATCTTGACGGCTCCAGAAGGACAATTCTCGACACACAGGCCGCAGCCTTTGCACATTCCCTTCTTGACGGTCGGATGTACGTCGCAATGCATATCGAGTTTTCCGGTCCTAGACCCGAATCCCATACCGATATTCTTCATTGATCCTCCAAAGCCACACATGCCGTGACCCTTGAAATGAGTGACTCCGATGATGGCGTCAGCAGAATATGCCGCCGCGCCGATTTTCACAGTCATGCAGTGTTTTAGGGAAACCTTCACCTCCACCTGCTCGTTCCCCTTTAGACCATCTGCGATAACCACTGGTGCGTCGACGACCGGCATACAATATCCGTGTCGTGCCGCAGTGGTCAGGTGATCGACCGCGTTCGATCTGCCTCCAATGTACAGAGTGTTCGAATCGGTCAGGAATGGCTTTCCTCCTTTGTTTCTGACGATGTCGACCATTCTTGCCGCAAATTGGGGTCGTAGGAATGAGGTGTTCCCCGGCTCTCCAAAATGCAATTTGATTGCGACCAGGTCTCCTCTGTCGAACACTCTATCCAGACCGGAGCTCTTGACCAATCTACTCATCTTATTCAAGAGGTTCTCTGATTTCTTCTGTGCCCGTATATGAGCGAAAAATACATCCGATCTTGTCATATGAATGAACATCTCGAGGATGACTATTGAACTTTTTCATTCGTTGGGAATCTGGTCAAGCGTTCTGGATCGATCAAGGTGGCAAGTTCGACATCAATTTATATCCGCCCAATGAATCAAGCAAATGATGATTTGTGGGGTGGACGAGGCTGGAAGAGGACCGGTCCTCGGTCCAATGGTCGTTGCCGCGGTCATGGTCGATGACGATAGCGAGCTTAGAATGATGAATGTGAGGGACTCGAAGAAGCTGACACCCAGTAGACGAGAAAAGCTGGCGGTCGAGATTAGGGGAATCGCCTCTATCGAGATCGCAGTAATACCCGCTGAAGAGATCGATGAGAAGAGGGGACGAATCTCACTAAATGAGTTCGAAGCCTGTGTTTTCGCATCCTTGATAGATCGACTCAATCCACAGGAGGCATACGTCGATGCTGCCGACGTCGATGAGAATCGTTTCAGAGCTTGGATCAAGAAGCGGCTTTCATGCAACCCGCAAATAACATGCTGTCATAGAGCTGATGACAAATATCCAGTCGTGTCGGCTGCTTCGATAATTGCCAAGACTGTCAGAGATCAATTCATAGTTGAAATCCAGAGAGAGATGAGGGTGCCAATCGGCAGCGGATATGCGTCGGATCCGACCACCATATCGTTCCTGGAAAGTTGGTTGAGGGAGAAGGGTGATTATCCACCCCACACTCGGAGATCCTGGAAGACGGCCAAACGAGTAGAGACACTCGCGAAGAACTCAAGAATCACAGACTGGAGCGCTGACGAATGACTTTGAAGCCTATCTTGGAGAAACTTGTAACGACCTTTAATGAGAAAGTAGAGATGGACGCGAACCTGCGGAAGGATCTTGAAGGGATATGCAAGAAGGTCCAAATCGATCTCGGATCCGAAAGATACAGGTTGATCCTTGAGAATCAGCGCATAAGTCGTTTCGATGAAGGCACGATCGATGATCCTGACATAACATTGATATCTAATCCAGATACGATCCAAGACCTAATTTCTGGAAAGATGAAACCGATGAAGGCATTGGCGCTCAAGAAGCTCAAGCTGAAGGGATCTTTGGAAGACATTTTGCGACTCAGAAAACTCTTCTGAATATCCAAAGGTTTAATTAATGGACGTGTGTTAGGAGACTGCGTCTCACAGCGGGGTGGGGTAGCCAGGATATCCCGTCGGGCTCATAACCCGGAGATCGGTCGTTCAAATCGACCCCCCGCTACTTCTCCTCGAAATTCGAAATTCACATTGAGCTTCCACCATTACTCTGTTCTCTTGTGAAGTGGGAATTCATTGATCTCGCCCTTCTATCGCTTCGGATTTGGACGGTCAATTCCTGGTTACGAACAAAATCGAAATACTGATGATGGCGATACCTCGTCAACAAGGGTGATGAGATGCCAAGTTACGTTGGAGCCATAGATCAGGGAACCACCGGTACTCGCTTTGCTGTTTTTGATCATTTCGGAAATCTCGTGTCATCGGCGTATGAGGAGCACACTCAGATCTTCCCTAAAGCTGGTTGGGTTGAGCACAATCCTATTGAGATCTGGCAGAAAACAAAGAAGGTCGTGAGAGAAGCACTGGAGAGAGGTGGAATAGAACCTAGGGATCTTGCCGGTATCGGCATCACGAACCAGAGAGAGACCACGATACTATGGGACAAGCGAACCGGTCTACCGATTCATAATGCGATCGTCTGGCAGTGTCGGCGTACGTCTGGTATGTGCCAGGAGTTGATAGAAGAAGGATTCTCGGACTTGTTCAAGCATCGGACCGGTCTCATACTCGACTCATATTTCTC
>JAJRAG010000192.1 GCA_028682925.1 Methanomassiliicoccales archaeon | reverse complement strand
TTATTGCGTAGACCATGCGCATCGCAGTCTTGTTGAAGGATCGCTGCCAACCGAAGAGGTGCAATATTGAATGCATCAAGTACTGCCCGAAGGTGCGCACTGGAGTGGAAGTCGTCACCCTCGGTGAGAAAGGCAAACCGGAGATATCGGAGGAGCTCTGCGTAGGTTGCGGGATCTGCGTGCACAAATGCCCCTTTGAGGCAATCAAGATCATAGGCCTGCCCGACGAGCTTGAGGAGGAAATAATTCACCAATATGGCCAGAATGGATTCAGATTGTACCGTCTGCCAGTCCCGAAGGCTGGGTTGGTCACAGGAATACTTGGACCTAACGGCATCGGAAAAACCACGGCGTTCAGACTCCTATCCGGCGAAGAGGAACCGAATCTTGGGCGCTTCGACAACCCGCCAAGTCGGGATGAGATTCTTCATCATTTTGCTGGTACGGAGCTTCATCTGTACCTGGAGAAGGTTTATACTGGAAATGTGAAGATATCACTCAAACCACAGTACGTAGACAAAATCCCGATGACTTATCAAGGAGTTGTGCAGAGCCTCTTAGACAGAGTATCCGGAAGAATGTCAACTGAAGAGATCGCGGAGCAGCTCGATCTCACCGATGTTCTTGACCGGGAAATGGACAAACTCTCAGGTGGTGAACTTCAAAGAACCGCTCTGGCCGCAACGATAATGAAAGAAGCTGACGTTTATTTCTTCGACGAGCCATCTTCCTATCTTGACATCCATCAGAGACTGAAAGTCGCAAAGATCATCCAGTCTATGGCACAAGAGAGACAGGTGGTGGTAATAGAGCACGACCTCGCAATCCTTGATTTCCTCGCAGACAATGTCTACCTTGTTTACGGTGTTGAAGGGGCATTCGGAGTCTTTGCTCATCCCAGACAAGTGCGTTCCGCAATCAATACCTATTTGGATGGATACTTGGCCGAGGAGAACATTCGCTTCAGGGACAGGAGAATCGAGTTCGAGGCAAGACCGCCCAGAGCTCTCTGGCAGACGACGAATCTCTTGGAGTTCCCAGCCCTGGAATGCGACTTCCCAGCTTTCAGATTGAGGATCGACGGCGGTTCTGTGAAAGTGGGGGAATCTGTCGGAATCGTCGGTCCCAATGCCATAGGCAAGACGACATTCGTGAAGATGCTTGCGGGAATCCAGAAGCCGACGAAGGGAGATGTGGAGACGAGCGTGAAAGTGAGCTACAAGCCTCAGTACATCGCACCCGACTTTGGAGGCACGGTAACGGAACTCTTTCATGTTTATGTCAAGGATTTTTTTGACTCGGGTTTTTTTGAGGGGGAGATTTCCAATCCTCTCTCATTGAAGCACCTCTATGACAAACTGGTGACGACCCTCTCCGGTGGAGAACTCCAACGCGTCGCCATTGCCCTCTGCCTATCCAGGGAGGCTGACTTTTATCTCATGGACGAGCCATCCGCCTATCTGGACTCCAACCAAAGGATGGAAGCTGCAAAGACAGTAAGAAGAGTCATGGAGAAAAGGGGAAGGAGCGCGCTGGTGGTCGATCATGACATCTACTTCATAGACATGGTGTCCGATTCTATCATGGTCTTCTCAGGCATCCCGGGCAAGGAAGGATACGGCAGAGGACCATTCGATATGAGGGCGGGGATGAACCTCTTTCTCAAGGAGGTCAATGTGACATTCAGGAGGGACAACGATACAAGTCGGCCGAGAATCAACAAATTGGATTCGAGGCTCGACAGAGAACAGAAAGAGAAGGGAGAGTACTACTATTCTTCCTGAGATGTCGTCTTCGCTCTCCTTCTAGTGAGGATGTACCAGACGACGATCGCGACGAAGACAACCACGATCAAGACGTCCAGTCCTCTGAAAATTCCCGTGATCGATTCCCAGTTAGGGCCAAGAATCACGCCGACATAGGCCAATGCGAAGCACCACGGCACGGAACCGATGAAGCTGAGGGCGACAAACCAGCCGAACTTCATCTTCGCCATTCCAGCTGGGAGCGAGATGAATGTTCGGACTATCGGCAGCAGTCTGCTGAGGAATACTGCTGAAGTCCCATATTTCGCAAACCATCTTTCTGCCGAATCGAGGCTTTTCTGGCTCAGGAGAAGGTATCGACCGTACTTGATGACGAACTTCCTCCCGCCGTACAGTCCCACCAAATATGCTGCGATGGATCCGATCAGACAGCCGACTGCCCCGGAGAGCGTGACCAGGATTAGATCCATCTTGCCATCATAGACGAGCCAGCCGGCAAAAGGCATCACGATCTCACTCGGGATGGGTATGCACGCACTCTCCAACGCCATCAGGAACGCGATACCTGGATATCCCATCGCCAGTATCAGGTCCTTTATGAACAGGATGCCCCATTCAATGATGCCCATTGCCAACTTGATTCGAATTGAGTTATTAATACTATTCCCAGTATCTCAATCCAGAGGAAACGGAGAATGGTCGAAAGTACCCATCGCAAACAATAGATACGAGTCGCTGCCTATTCTACATAAGGTGGATCATGAAAGCGACAGAAATCGCGAGAAATGTCTACTGGGTGGGAGCAATTGACTGGAATGTCAGGAGCTTTCACGGCTATTCCACTCCAAGAGGGAGCACATACAATGCATATCTCATAAAGGGAGATACAAATGTTCTAATCGACACTGTAAGGCGCCCATTCTTCGATCAAATGGTCTCTCGGATTTCCTCCGTATTGGACCCGAAGGAGATCGACCTGATAATATCAAACCACGTTGAGATGGATCATTCAGGGAGCCTCGTCCCTGCCCAAGATTTGACAGGGGCCAAGATTCTTGCGTCGAAAAGAGGTGTGGAAGGATTGGCCCTTCACCATGAGGGTCTTGAGATCGACTCCGTAGAGGATGGTCAGGAACTTCGGATTGGTGACAGGGTCCTCAAATTCATCGAGACTCCAATGCTTCACTGGCCCGATTCGATGTTCACCTACCTTGTCGAAGACAAGATCCTATTCTCCATGGATGGATTTGGACAGCATCTCGCGAGTTCAAAGAGGTTCGATGATGAGGTCGATAAGGATGTTCTAATGTATGAGGCGGCAAAATACTACGCAAATATACTGATGCCTTTTGGGGGCCAGGTGCTCAAGACTTTCGAGAAGGTCAAAGACGTAGAGATCAAAATGTTGGCGACCTCTCATGGCATCATATGGAGAAGGGACCTGAACAGCATCATCAACGCGTATCTCTCCTGGGCAAAGGGAGAGACGAAAGAGAAGGCTGTCGTGGTCTATGACACGATGTGGGGAAGCACCCAGAAAATGGCTGAAGCGATAGTAGATGGCATAGCCTCGGAAGGAGTCGAGACGAGACCCTACAGACTGTCCGACAGCGATCGCAGCGAGGTCATGAGAGACATCCTGGAAGCAAGAGCGGTAGTGGTGGGCTCGCCGACCCTGAACAATGGCATGTTCCCCAGCGTGGCTGATTTCGTGATTTATATGAAAGGACTCAGACCAAAGGGCAAGATAGGAGCGGCATTTGGTTCGTTCGGATGGGGGGGAGGAGCGGTCAAAGCATTGAGGGAGAATCTCGAGAAAGCAGGACTAACATTGTCTTTTGAGGACCTGGAAATGCGGTATGTGCCAAAAGAGGAGGAGATTCTCAAGTGCTTCGAATACGGACAGAAGATAGGAAAAGAAATCAAGGGGAGCTGATCTCCCCGATTAGCAATTGATAGGGCTGAAATGACGGGAGTCGTGCAGATCTGCGAGTGCGAGATATGCGGCAACAAGATCATGATAGTGGAAACAGGAGATAGTAAGCTGGATTGCTGCGACTCAGACATGACCCCGGTGAGTTAGGATAGGGATATCATCGCCACCGAGTACTCGCATCTGAAAGCGTTGCGTCATAAGACGTTATTCATTCAAATGATATGTTGCTGCGAATTCTATTTAATGTAGTAACATATTTCATACACAAATGCAGAGCAGGGCCGACATCCACGTTCACACGAAATACTCAGGAATTGGCCGACTCGGATTCCTCCGTTTTCCGGAATCCGTCGTTGATCCCTGCGATGTGGTCAAGAAGGCGCAATCAATTGGCGTAAGGATCCTTTGTATCACAGATCATAATACCATTAGTGGAGCACTCAAGGCGATAGAGTGTGCGAGGAACTACCCCGGCGTGGAAGTGGTTGTGGGCGAAGAAATCACGACGTTGGAGGGAGAAGTGATTGGCCTCTATCTGAAAGAAGAAATCCCGGCTCATCTTCCAATAGAGGAGACGATTAGTCGCATCAGGGCGCAGGGAGGGTTGGTGCTTGCCCCGCATCCTTTCAGTCTTCATTGCCCAAGCTTGGGTGATCGCATCGACCATCTTGACATAGATGCGATAGAGACAATCAATGCGGGACACATCGACGGATACGCGAACTTGAAAGCGCAATCTTACGAGAACGGTGGGAAATGGGCGGCCGTCGGAGGGAGCGATTCGCACAGTCTGAACACCATTGCTTATGCCTACACCCTATTCGAAGGTGAGACGGCAGAGGATTTGAAGAAGGCGATAATTCAGAAGACCACTCTGGCCAGAGGCAAAAGGATGCCTCTTGAGAAGGGAATTGCATGGAGCGTCGGAGTCGTTCTGGCTTCTGACTTGCTTATACTAAAATCGATTTTCGGTTTGATTCG
>JAJRAG010000044.1 GCA_028682925.1 Methanomassiliicoccales archaeon | reverse complement strand
TCGAAATCGAACATCACGAAGGAGATCGATCTTGCTCAGTTCCTAGAGTCAAAGGGAATCGAGGTCGTCGAGACCGACGCTGGGGATAGGATTGTCCAGGTAGCGGGTGAAAGAACAGTGCATCCTACTGGTCCTGCGGTCCATCTTACAAGGTATGAGATCGCTGAGATAATGAGCGAACACTTCGGTCGAAGGATCGAACCTGATCCCGACAAGCTGATTGAGGAAATAAGGAAAGAGGTTTCAGAGTACATCTCCAGAGCCAGGGTGGGAATTACTGGTGCGAACTTCATAACGGCTGAGGAAGGCGCCGTTGTCATCGTCCACAATGAGGGTAACGTGACGCTCTGTGCCAGAAGACCAAAGAAGCATATAATCGTCTCTGCGCCAGAGAAGATTGTAGCTAACCTAGATGAGGCCATGAATCTAGTGAAGCTTCAGACCTTCTATGGTACTGGAGGCATAAATAGCGCGTACGTCGACATCATCAGCGGTCCGAGCAGAACGGCCGATATCGAGAAGAAGACCTTCTTTGGAATGCACGGGCCGAGTGACATTGTTCTCGTTCTTGTTGATAATGGGAGAAGCTCCATAACTGATCCAGAAGTGATGTACTGCATCAATTGCGGTGGATGTCTGCTCAAGTGTCCAGTCTACGACGTTATGGGATACGAATTCGGCGGGCACACTTACCTTGGAGGGAGGGGGCTTTGCTTCACCGCCGATCTTGATGGAATGGATGAAGCAGTCCGAGGCGGAATATCTTGCTGCACGAACTGTGGATTGTGTGTCGAGATGTGTCCAGTGAGGATCGACACGCCGAGACTGGTGAGAGAGGTCAGACGAAAGGCGATTGATGAGGGTAAACTTCCGGTTTCGACCCAGAGGGAATTGATTGAGAATGTCAGGAAGAATCGGAACCCATGGTCCGATGAATCGGGGAAAAGGGGTCAATGGGCGAGTGATCTAGATCTTCCAAGAAGGGGAAAGGTACTCTACTTCGCTGGATGTTTTCCTTCGTTCCGGTCCCCCAAGATCGCGAGAGCAGCATTGGATGTTCTGAGGGCAGGAGGAATCGAGGTCTGTTATCTTGCAGAAAACGAGGTCTGTTGCGGATCTCCGATACTCAAGCTTGGTGTTTCTGACCTTTTTGTGGAGCTGGCTCGCCAGAACTATCGAACTTTCAAGGATGCTGGAGTTGAGAGAATTATCACAAGTTGTGCTGGTTGCTTCAACATGTTATCCTCATATTCCAAAGTCATTCCAGAATTCGACGTCAAGGTTGAACACATAACAAGTACTCTATCTGATCTGGTCAAGTCAGGCAAGATTAGATTTCGGCAGTCGGACACGCATGTGACATACCATGACCCCTGCGACCTTGGGCGGCACATGGGAGTCTACGATGAACCGAGAGCGATACTCAAAGCAATTCCCAACCTGAAGTTTACCGAGATGGGATTCAGCAAGGAAATGAGTTTGTGTTGCGGAGCTGGAGCCGGAGTGAAGAAGACTCATCCTGATCTCGCGAGGCTCATCGCTGCCAAAAGGATTGAGTACGCGTTGGAGACTGGCGCCGAGTACCTTGTCACCGCATGTCCTTTCTGCGAGAAGAATTTCGAGGACGCCCTGGTGACCTATCCAAAGGACATCAAGATAGTCGATCTGATAGTCATGGCAAGGGATATCATCGAATGATGATCATAGAAGCGTCTTCCAGGCCTCGTCGATCTTCTCTCTCATATTCCTCGCACGACCTCTCTGCTTTCTCAAAACCAGGTATCCCTGGTCGATTTGGGTTTTGACTGCCTCAGGGGCTGTCCCGCCATAGGAACGCCTGCGCTCAATGCATTTCAATATCGGAAGAACCTCACTGACATCCTCGTCAAATCTATCATGGAAGTTTCTCAGTTCCTTCATGGAAAGGTCTTCCAGTCTCTTCTTGTTCTTCAGTGCATATCTCACGACCTTTCCGACGATCTCGTGAGCTGTTCTGAATGGAACTCCCTTTGTGACGAGATAGTCTGCAAGGTCCGTCGCATTCAAGAATCCGTTCTTCGTCTTCTCCTCCATCTCATCCGAATCGAACCTAATCGTCTCGATGACTTCGGTGAGAATCTCGAGCGAGGGTACGAGCGTGTCCGTGATTTCGAGCACGGGGGATTTGTCTTCTTGCAGATCCCTGTTGTATGCCATTGGCAGACCCTTGAGCAGAACCAGGAGCGAAACAAGGTTCCCGATCGTCCCACCAGTTCTTCCACGAATCAATTCCGCCACGTCTGGATTCTTCTTCTGGGGCATGATCGAACTCCCGGTCGAATACTTGTCGTCCATCTCGGCAAATGCGAATTCAGGTGTGGTCCAAAGCACGAGCTCCTCGCAAATGGAACTTAAGTGTATCATTGTGAGCGATGCTGCGAAAGCATACTCCGCCACGAAGTCTCTGTCAGACACGCCGTCGACAGAATTCTCGCATGGTCGGTAGAAACCAAGCAGATCTGAGACGTACTTACGATCGATGTTGAACGTGGTTCCGGCCAAAGCAGCCGATCCGAGTGGACAGACATTGATTCTTGCATAGGCATCGAAGAACCTCTCGGTGTCCCGGGCCAATTTGTAGAAATGGGCCATCATATGATGCGCGAGAGTGATCGGCTGGGCATGTTGCATGTGCGTGAATCCTGGCATAATCGTGGTCAGGTTGTTCTCCGCGATCTTCAGCAAAGCCGTCTGCATTGATATGATACTGTCAACGATTTCCAGCACAGAGTCGCGAAGAGCCATCCTAAGGTCAGTCACCACCTGGTCATTCCTGCTTCGGGCCGTGTGGATCTTCGAGCCCGCTTCGCCGACTTCATTCGTCAGAATGAACTCTATGTTCGTGTGGACGTCCTCCAGGTCCTCACAGAGTTCCAGCTCGCCCTTCTCAATCTTCTTAATGAGTCGTTTCAGGCAACTGACCAGGAGCCTTTCATCCTTCGGTCGAATGATTCCTTGCCTAGCAAGCATCCTTGCGTGGGCGATTGAGCCAACGACGTCATACCAAGCCAGCCTTTCATCCACCGAGAGGGAGGATGTGAAGGAGAGCGTGGAACTACTTGGCCCCTTTTCGAATCTTCCCGACCACAGTGCTCGACGATCCATCAGGTTTCACCTTCGACCCCTGTACCGACGCGATGGTCTTTAATGGTAGCCCCCAGACGTAGATAAATCCTTTCGCCGCAGTGTGGTCGAACTTGTCTCCCTTGTCGTATGTTGCAAGACTGGTCGAGTATAATGCATACGGTGAAGTTCTTCCGACTGGAACCGAACATCCCTTGTGGAGCCTGACCCGAACGGTCCCGGAAACGACATTCTGGGTTTTTTCGACAAACGCAGACAACGATTCCCTCAGCGGACTGAACCAGAGGCCATCATACGCCAGCTCGGTGAATCTTTGCTCTACAATCCTCTTGAAGCTTAGAAGATCTCTAGGCAGAACGAGTTTCTCTAGGTCGATGTGCGCTCCAATCAAGACGGTAGCGGCTGGGCACTCGTAGATCTCCCGGGATTTGATTCCTACCAGCCTATTCTCGATATGATCGATTCGTCCTACGCCGTGTCTCCCTGCAATCTCATTGAGACATATGATCAGGGAAACTGGATTCGTCACTTTTCCATTCAGGGATATCGGAACTCCGCCTTCGAATGCGATCTCTATATACTCAGGCTTCTCAGGCCCATTTGTAGGGTTAGTGGTCCACTCATAGGCATCTTCCGGAGGCTCTTGGGCGGCATCTTCTAAGATCCCACACTCGGCGCTCCTGCCCCACAGATTCTCATCAGTACTGTATGGTGTTTCCCTCTTGACCTTGATCGGTATCTTGCCCATTCTCGCGTATTCGATTTCCTCCTCACGGGACATCACCCATTCCCTCATGGGGGCGATGATCTCAATATGAGGTGCCAGAGCACCGATGGAGACGTCGAATCGCACCTGATCGTTGCCCTTGGCTGTGCATCCGTGAGCAATGTATGAGGCTCCCTCCTTCTCAGCGACCTCCACAAGTTTCTTTACGATAAGGGGTCTGGCAATTGCAGTGCTCAGAGGATACGAACCTTCGTACATTGCATTTGCCTTCAATGATGGGAAAATGTAATCCTTGGCGAACTCTTCCTTGGCATCGATCGCGTACGCTTTCATCGCGCCGATTGTTTTGGCCCTCCTGACGTCCTCGTCCAGATTTCCAGGCTGTCCGACGTCGACGGACACCGCAATCACTTCAAAACCATACCTCTCCTGTAACCATCTAATCGCAACAGAGGTGTCCAGACCCCCTGAGTAAGCCAACACGACCTTCTTTCCTTGAGATTTGCTGGGTTGCATTTCGATCTTCCGGAAGACTTGCACCACATTATAAAGCGTTAATGATTCGCTTGCGACAAATGAAACTCCTCGGAGTCTTCTTCTAGACATGCTGGCCAGATGAGACCAATTCGTCTCCACTGCGACAACAGGACAATGTATTGTCGGATATGGGTCATCATGCTTAATACTCATTTTTCTCAATGGACCAATCCAAAATATCGAGGATATCCAAAATGGCAAAGGCAGCGATAGTCGGGGGTTCAGGATTTACGGGCGGGGAGCTGGCTCGAATCCTATGTCGACATCCCAAGATCTCATTGTCGACCATTACGTCTCGTCAGCATCCAGGAGTGAAGGTATCGAAGGTACATCCATATCTTCAAGGATTCGTGGACATCAGGTTCGACGAGAAATTGAATGGTAGGATGGATTATGACATCGTCTTCGTCGCTACTCCGTACGGCGCTTCGATGGACGTAATTCCGGATATACTCAAAAATGGAATAAAGGTGGTCGATCTTAGCGGGGATTATCGTCTAAAGGACCCCAACATCTACAGGAAATGGTACGGAATTGACCACAAAGATCCAAAGAATCTTCTTACCTCAACTTACGGGATACCCGAGCTTTTCAAGAACGATATAGTGGAATCACAGCTTGTTGCAAATCCAGGATGCTATCCAACCTGCGCTGTGCTCGCTCTCGCCCCCCTCGTCGCTGAAGGATTGATTGAGTCGAGGGTCATAGTGGACGCGAAAAGCGGCACGTCCGGTGCGGGAATGGAGCCAACGAAATTGACTCATCACCCGAACTGTGGAGCGAACGTCATTCCTTATAAGGTGGGATCACACCGTCACACACCCGAAATCCAGATGGCATTGGACATGATGTCGGGCGGAGCATCAGAAGTGGTATTCACCCCCCATCTCGTGCCAATAGTCAGGGGCATACTGTGCACTTCTTACGTTCACCTTGCGAAGAGTGCCAGCCACGATGATTTGTATTCGGTATATGAGAAATACTACGCGGACAAGAGGTTCGTCAGAGTCGACGCCGTGCCATCGATTCCGTCTGTCGTGGGATCCAACTACTGCGAAATTGGATATGAGTTCGCAGGTAACGGGAACGTTGTCGTGATGAGCACAGTCGACAACCTTGTGAAAGGGGGTGCGGGACAAGCAGTCCAGAACGCGAACTTAATGCTGGGCCTTGAGGAAAGCACGGGTCTCGACTTTCCTGGATTGGGAGTGTGAGACAGTGAATGCCATTGATGGCGGTATAACGACCCCGCTCGGCTATAGAGCGTCCGGGGTCCATTGCGGAATAAAGAAAGAGAAGCTCGATTTGGCTGTATTGTATTCAGAATCTCCCGCAAGGGTCTCAATCGCATACACTCGCAACAATGTCAGGGCTGCCCCGATTGAAATAATGATGAGAAGGGATCCGGAAGTTCTCCAGGCCTTTGTGGTCAACAGCGGGAATGCAAATGCTCTCACGAACTCAAGGGGAATTGAGGACTCGCATACCATGATCTCTCATACAGCCAGAGAACTTGGAATTGACGAGAGACTCGTGGGAATCGCATCCACAGGCGTGATCGGTCGCTATTTGCCGATGGAGAAAGTGATTGCTGGCATTCCAGAAGCGGTCAAGTTCCTCGGCAAAGGTCCACAATATGATAGTGCGGCTGCCTCCGCGATAATGACCACGGACACGATCAGAAAAGAGGCGGCATGCCAAGTGACCATCGGGGATGGCACTGTTGTAACGATAGGTGCTATGGCGAAAGGAAGTGGGATGATTTCTCCAGCCATGAGGACACTTCATGCTACGACTCTGAGCTTTGTCACCACGGATGCAGTTCTAGGCCATCGGGCCGATCGAAGATGGCAAAGGGCATTGGATCGCAGTCTCAATATGATAAACGTAGATGGAGATCAAAGCACCAACGATATTTCGGTCCTGATGGCGAATGGTGCAGCCGGTGGACAGCCTGTTGATGATGACCCAGCCTTTTGGGAAGGAGTGGAATATGTTCTCAAGATCCTCGCGAGACTAATCGTCATCGATGGCGAGGGAGCGACCAAGCTGATCGAGGTAGTTGTCGACGGCGCTGCGAGTGAGAGCGATGCAAAGTTGGCCGCCAAGGCTGTTGTTTCTTCGAACCTAGTAAAAGCTGCTATCTTCGGTGGCGATCCGAACTTCGGCAGGATATTGGCGGCAATAGGCAACTCTGGATGCGAGTTCGATTTGGACAAGACGAGATTGATGATATCAAGCAACGGAACTAACACCTCTCTCTTCGAGAATGGTGTTCCTTTGGTTTGGAGCGATTCCAAAGTTGAATCCATAGCGAGGAAGATCATGGAACAAAAGAAGATTGCCATAAAACTAGACTTGGGCGTAGGTGAGTTCTCAGCAGAAGCATGGGGATGCGATTTGAGCTTCGACTATGTGAAAATCAACGCCCAGTACACGACCTAGGTGGACGAAATGGAAGATTTCGAGATTGACAAGAAAATGACACCACGGATTAGGAAAATGCGTGGGAAGAAAGTGGTTATCAAGTTCGGAGGGAGCTCTCTGAACGGCAACGGAGATCTGGAGTACTTTTGCAATGATATAGCACTTCTTGTCGGCCTCGGCGTGCGCCCCGTGATCGTTCATGGTGGCGGCCCGGAGATAAACGCTGAGATGAACAAGCTTGGGATAGATGTGAAGAAGGTTATGGGGCTCCGGATTACCGATAATCAGACCTTCGAGGTCGTAAAAAATGTCCTTTCAGGGATGAATTCGCACATCGTGGAAGCGTTGAAGATGGCGGGTGTCAAAGCAATTGGGCTGGATGGAGTCGAAGGAAGGACAATAATCTGCAGGAAGAAGGAACCAGTGGAGATAAGCGACCACGAGGGTAAGAAGTCACTTGTTGATCTTGGCAACGTCGGTGAGATAATCCACGTCGATCCAGCGATGATCAATCTCCTTTGCGCGAGCAGATTCGTACCAGTGCTGTTCCCTATTTGTAGTGATGAATCGGGGCGGGAGTTGAATGTAAACGCGGACACCGCGGCGGCCAATATCGCAAGAGCGATACATTCGGAGGAAATGGTCCTCGTCACAGATGTCCCGGGCCTTATGGACACTAATGGGGGTGGTTCGACACTGATCCACGATGTTACGATCATGCAATTGAACACTCTGGTTTCGTCTGGAACAATCACCGATGGAATGATTCCGAAAGTAGAAGCATGTACCTTTGCGATATCGAATGGTGTCAAGATCGCGCACTTGGTTTCAGGGAAAGAGCCTCACTCAATTCTAAGTCAGCTGATTGGAGGAGTGAACTGTGGAACCAGAATCACTCTGCAGTAATTAGGCTAATTGGTTTCGGAGGAAATTGATGAATTTTGAACAAGTGAAGAAGACCACTGAATCCTTCCTATTCCAGAACTACTCGAGAGAGGAGATATGTTTCCAGAGGGGTCATCGAGAGTTCCTTTACGATCTTGACGGAAACGAATTCCTCGATCTCGTCGCTGGAATCGCCGTCAACGCGCTTGGTTACTGTCATCCCGCGATAGTTGACGAGGTCTGCTTGCAGGCCAAGAAGTTGGTCCACGTGTCGAATCTGTATCATGTCATGGAGCAGGCCGAGCTGGCGGAGATGCTATCTTCGATGACACCGTCATCGCTGAATGTTTCGCTTTTCGTGAACAGTGGCACTGAGGCGAATGAGGCTGCGTTGAAGTTGGCGGTCAAACATACTGGTAGGTCGAGATTCGTTGCCGCAAAGAACTCCTTTCATGGCAGGACCGTAGGATCATTGTCAGCGACCGGGCAGCTAAAATACCGTTCCGGATTTGAGCCTTTGATCATTCCCGGTTTCGATTTCGTCGAATATGACAATTGCGAGCACTTGAAAACCGCTGTTAATTCCGAGACTGCTGCTCTTGTCCTGGAGCCAATCCAAGGTGAAGGTGGGATTGTGATTCCATCTCTGGAATTCATGAAGACGGCCAGGGACGTCTGCGATGAACGCGGGGCTCTTCTGATTCTCGACGAGGTCCAGACAGCTTTCGGTCGCACAGGGAAGATGTTCGCTTTCGAACATTATGGAATTGTTCCCGACGTGATGACTCTGGCAAAGGCACTGGGCGGCGGCTTTCCGATTGGAGCGTTGATGACTTCATCCGATATTTCAAAGGCCTTCTCACCTGGCTCACACGGTTCGACATTCGGCGGAAATCCCTTCGTATGCGCTATTGCCAAGAGTGTGCTCTCCACAATAGTGGCAGAAGGTCTTGTCGCTAGATCTGCCGAAATGGGCCGCATGTGGATGTCGCAATTGCTCTCGATTCCGAACGAGAATGGGGCAGTCAGGGGCATAAGGGGAAAAGGTCTGATGATCGGGATCGAAATGGGCGATGAGGCGAAGAGACTTCAGAAGTATGCGTTTCAGAATAGAGTACTGGTCAACGTGTGTGCGGGAGGAGTGGTGCGTCTCTTGCCTCCATTGATAATAGGACAATCTTCGATGAAGAGATTCAGCGATCTGCTGACTTTATTCGTCAGCACATCATCTTGACTAATGCTTTAATACTCGTTCCGGATATCCTGCACTTCTCATGAAGAAGGACCTGCAGAAAGAGAGCATCGCGGAGAGAACGCGCGCCTACGTCGATTCACACCCGAGCATAAAGGACTGTATTGCGAAGGATCTCATCAACTTCTCATCTCTTGCGCGTCAGATCATGAAGGACATGGAAATCCGCAACGAAGAAGCGGTCATGATCGCCTGTCGCCGTTATGCAATCAAACTCGGCAAGCATGACCACGAGAGAGATGTTCTGAAGGTTCTGGGTGACAGCAGGCTCGAAGTCAAGACGAAGATATGCATTGTTACGGCCAAGAATGACTGGACGGTCTTGCATAGACTCGAGATTGTTTTCAAGAGACTGATAAATGAGAAGGCGATAATGCAGGTTATCCAGGGCGCTCAGGCGTTGACAATAATCGCCGATGAGAAGCTGAAAGGAGAGGTCGTCGATGCAGTCGGGAAGGAGAATATTCTGAAGGTGAGACAGGATCTTGTGGAGATTTCCGTGAAGTCTCCAGAGGTCATCGTGGACACGAGTGGCGTCTATTCGTATCTTGTATCGAGTCTTGCAGAGGGTGGAGTCAACATTGTCGAGACTGCGAGCTGCTACACTGACACGATATTCATCTTGAACGAGGCGGATATGATTGAAGCATACTCGATCCTCTCAAAGTGCATAGAGAGTGCCGAGGAAATCGAAGGCAGAGAAGAGTTCTAATCTACGTGCACCGAACGCACGACTGCCTTCTCCGTTCTTTTGGTACTCAAATCGTTCCAGTCACACATCTGCAACCGGAATCTCTATTCTGCCGCGTATTGCTGAGCAATAATAAAATAGGAGCAGCATCATAAAAGGAGAGCATTAGTGAAGGAGGAGTAATAGTGCCAAAGGTCCCGCAGATCAGAATCGAGCCCCCAGGGCCAAAAGCAAAGGAGATCATAAAGGTCGACACGAAATACTTAGCTACTTCTACAAAGACCTCTCCGATAGCGGTCGAATCGGCGAGCGGGTCAGTAGTCAGGGATGTCGATGGGAATCTCTATCTCGATTTCGCCAGCGGAGTCTCGGTTCTCAACGTAGGTCACTCTCATCCCAAAGTTGTCAGGGCCGTCAAGGAACAGGCTGAAAGGGTCATGCACTTTGCTGGTACGGACTTCTACTATGATTTGCAGTCGCGGTTGGTCAAGAAGCTGAGTGAAATCTGTCCTGGGAAATATGACAAGAGGGTCTTCTTGAGCAATAGCGGGACCGAGGCGATCGAGGCGGCCGTCAAGGTTGCGAGATGGCACACCCAGAGGAAGCAGTTCATATCCTTTATCGGAGCCTTTCATGGCAGGACGATGGGATCTCTTTCTCTGACCGCCAGCAAACCCGTTCAGAGGGGAAGATTCTTTCCTCTTGTTCCCGGTGTGGTTCACATTCCATTCGCCTACTGCTATCGCTGTCCGTATCATCTGGAATATCCATCATGCGGTATCTGGTGCGCGAAGATACTTGAAGAAGTCTACTTCGAATCGTTCCTCCCTTCCGGTGAGGTGGCCGCTTTGTTCATCGAGTCGGTCCAAGGAGAGGGTGGTTACGTTGTTCCGCCAATTGAATTCGTCAAGATCATGAGAAACGTGACCAAGAAGCACGGAATATTGCTCGTCGATGATGAAGTCCAGGCGGGAATGGGTCGCACTGGGAAATTGTGGGGCATAGAACACTTCGATGTCACGCCAGACATTCTATGCGCTGCCAAGGCTCTGGGATCAGGTGTACCCATCGGGGCCACCGTATATCATAGGAAATATGACTTCGGAGTCCAAGGCGCTCACTCGAACACGTTCGGCGGCAATCTGCTTGCCTGCGCCTCTGCTCTGGCGACCTTAGACGTAATGGAAAGTGAAGGAATCATCAAGATTGCCGCCAAGAACGGAAGGCATTTGAGAAAGCGTCTGGATGAAATGATGAACGAAAACGAGATTATCGGCGACGTTCGTGGACTTGGAATGATGCAGGCGACCGAATTAGTCGAGAACAGGAGAACAAAGAAGCCAGCAAAGAAAGCCAGGGATCGAATCGTCGAGCTCTGCTACAAACGGGGAGTAATACTCCTGCCATGTGGGAAATCGGGCATCAGGTACATACCTCCTTTGACCACTCCCTTCGAGCAGATCAATGCCGGAATCGATGTCATTGAAAGCGCGTTCAAGGATGTCTCCAAGTGAGATTTGTGAACATCTCACTTGTGATGCAGAAACATGAAGAGCCACCAGGGAGGTTTGAACTCCCGACCTGCTGATTACAAGTCAGCCGCTCTTCCAGCTGAGCTATGGTGGCTTCGCTTCCGTTATTCCGGAACTAGCATTTAGCATTTGTTCCTCAGCTCAAATGGCTTCACCAGTTCCGCAGATGCGACGAAAGCTAACGGACTATTCTTCCTCGTTCTTGTAGAGTTCCTCTGCCTCTTCTATGAAAGCGTCGCCACCATATCTTGATCGAACGTTGTTCAGCTTCAGAATTATATCCCTTACTATCATGCCTGGTGGAGGACAACCGGGTATGAAAATCCCCATTTTGCGATTCTTGTGCTGGCACTTTCCGATGAGGATCAGTCTGTCGTTTTCCTGAGGATTCGCATCCTTGCCAAGCGCTACCGTCATTCCTCCGTCCCTTCGAATATCATCTAGTTCTCCGGCCTTCTCCATACGTTCCAATGCTACGCTCAGGGCGCCTGCGCATCCGCTGCACGGATTTCCCCAAAGTATCTCCACTCCTTCATAAGCTCCCTCAAGCGCATAGTGAGGCTTCTCGAAATCCAAATTCAGATCTGACAGAGACGAACCTACAAGTACTGGCCTGAATAGACTGATATCGATGCCATGTCGCGTGGCATACATTGAAAGATGCTTCACTTCCGAGGGATCGAAGCCCATAGCCATCGTGGCTGCGACGTCGATCGCGAAGTGGTCCCGTGATATCATGAGCACCTTGGCATGAGCGGGGGTGCCGGTGAGAGGTCCCATCCCTTCCTGTCCGACAAGGCCATCCATCACGATCAGGTCGGGGGATATGGCAGAGGCGAGATCTGCTATTCCACCATCAAGGCCCATGTAGTGCAGTCGTTTCTTCCACTTCTGTGGGATGGTGCCTTTGAGGTTCTTCATCGATAGAGTGACGAGCGTGTTGATGTGGGTCTTCATCACTGGCATGTTTATGAAGTACTCGCTATCGACTATCGTTCTGGCGATTTCGATCTTTTCGAAGACGTGATGGTCTGGAACGTCGATTTTGACCGTTTCATCTTCGTTCAAATCCACAATTTCGAGGTTTAGATTCTTAGCGAGGTCGGCAAAACCGACCTTTGTGAGTGAGTCGATTGTGTTGACACCTACCATGGAACCCTCTGCAAGTGTCACCCTGTTGACTCCGATTTCCCTCAGAACACTGACTAGAGCCTGTACCATTTGCGGACAGGTCGTCCCCCCGGTTTTCCAGTCCTCTCCCCAGCAGACATTCGGTTTGATGACAGCGGAGCGCACTACTGACAGTTCATCCTGCAGATCGATCAAATCAAATGCGTCCCTGAGGGCCTCCTCCAACTCTCCGAGTGATTCTATATTCTTGAGCTTCCGAGCTACGACTCTGGTGTCTCTAGTCATTTCTGCAATCACATTCGACTCTCCTTAGATTCTAGGACGTGTCTGGTTACTTAGTCATTCCATGTCGCGCCGCTTATTGACATAACAACCTATTTATTTCCTTCTTCTCATTCACGGAGTCATCGGCTCAGCATCCATATTGGATTCTGCTCCGGAGAAGCAAGGGGGCACGACGATGGACAAGGAATCACTCAAATTCCTCGAAGAACTATGCAACAGCCTCGGACCAGCTGGCTTCGAGCGAGAGGCTACGCTTGTGATGAAGAATTACGTCCAGAAATGGTCCGATTCTGTCTACAGCGACAGGATGGGCAGCCTTGTGTTCGAGAAGAAGGGCACATCTGACAGTCCAACGATACTCCTGCCAGGACATATCGATGAGATCGGGTTTATTGTCACCGGCGTCAATGACAAAGGCTATCTGACGTTCTATCAGCTCGGAGGTTGGTTCGATCAGGTTCTCCTCGGGCAACGCGTCATAGTCATGACGAAGAAGGGAAACCTCAACGGATTGATAGCGGCGAAACCTCCACACCTGATGGATGAAGAAGAGAGAAAGAAAGTCGTCACGAAAGACAAGATGTTCATAGATGTAGGATGTTCGAACGAGGAGGAGGTCGAGGAGCTAGGCATCAGGGTCGGGGACGCCGTCGTTCCGGACTCCAGTTTCCGGTTGATGAAGAAGAGATCATTCAAGGACGGCAAGTTCGTCGGAAACCGGACGCTGGCGTTTGGCAAGGGGTTCGATGATCGAATTGGTGCTTATATAGCAGCTCAGGCGGTAAGGGTTCTGAGCGAGAAGAAGATGGAGCATCCGAACAAGGTCGTCGGAGCAGCCACAGTTCAAGAAGAGGTCGGTCTAAGGGGAGCGCGAACGGTAGCCAATCTTGTCAAGCCAGATGTCGCAATCGTACTGGACGTCGACATCGCGGGGGACGTTCCTGGAATTGAACCACAGAACGCTCCTGCAATAATGGGTGATGGCGTCGGCATAACCGCCTATGATGCGACTATGATCCCCAACCAGGCCCTGAAGGAATTGACCATCGAGGTCTGCGAGAGACAGAGGATCCCCTATCAGTTGACGCATGTCCTGAAAGGAGGGACAGACGCTGGTGTCATACACATAGGAAACGTCGGCTGTCCAAGCATCGTCCTCGGGGCAGCGGTCAGGCATATACACTCCCATGTCGGCATCGTGGACTTGGCGGACATTGACAACTGCGTCAAGCTTGTGGTCGAACTCATCAAGGTATTGGATAAGGAGAGGGTGGAATCGCTGGTATCGGTCTGATTCATTGACTTCGGGATAGGAGTTCACCAAAAGCTATAAGAATGACCAATTGATGACCCAAGTCAACGTACTGATGGTCAGATTTGGTGATTTGATGTCAACAGAGAAGGCAAGTGGTGCAATCATCGTCTCAAAGGGCGACATAATCCGTCTCGAATATGACGCATGGATTGTCGAGACAGGCGCGCTATTCGATACCACGATCGCGGAGAACGCCAAGAATGGCGAGATATTCAATGAGACCGTGAACTACGGTCCTGTTCCGATTCTTGTCGGGGAAGGAAGAACCTTTCCCGGTCTCGAAGAAGCTCTGGACGGGGCAGAGGTAGGAGTCGATAACGAGGTCGTAATACCACCCGCGAAGGCCGCCGGACCGAGGGACCCGAAGCTCATTGAGCTTCATCCATTCAGAGAGTTCGTTAAGCAGGAGATCGAACCCCGCGTCGGCATGGAAGTCAATATGAAGAATCGCATGGGCACGATCATCGCCGTCACCGCCGGAAGGGTGAGGGTGGATTTCAACAGGCCTCTTGCTGGGAGGAGTCTGAAGTACAAATTCAAAGTCCTCTCCAAGATCGAGACGGCTGAGGACAAGATCAAAGCGATGCTTGAGATGGATTATGGCACGAGCGAAGGATTTCGGCCAGCGATTGAAGAAGGTAAGATCACTCTCATCCTTCCCGACGTATGCAAGTATGACCAGAAGTGGCTCCTCGCGAAGTACCGGGTCGTCCAGGATCTGAGAAGTGTCTTCAAAACTGATACAATACAGTTCGTCGAAGAGTATGTCAAGAAGGAAGATGAGAAGAAGGAGACGCAGTCGCAAGGCGAGTCTGTCGCCGGGGCCAAGGAAGCTCCAGATAGCATTCCTCAGTAGGCGAATATCGAATGAACAACTGGCGATCCCCGGTCCAAAAGAAGAGGATGCCAGTGGGCAATCTATTTATCTTGCCAATATTCTCTCGATTTTCTGAGACAAGGGCGTGTGGCCTAGCATGGATATGGCGGCAGCCTCCTAAGCTGCAAGTCAGGGGTTCAAATCCCCTCACGCCCGCACCATAATTAGCCAGTCACCCCAATT
>JAJRAG010000191.1 GCA_028682925.1 Methanomassiliicoccales archaeon | reverse complement strand
CTCACCGTGGATGGCAGTCATGCCTTCATCGCGAACGGTTTCTTGGTCCACAACACGGCGGCTGCGGTGAAGGATGACTTCGGGGAAGGAAGATGGACCCTAGAGGCAGGGGCGCTCGTGCTGGCCGACAAAGGCATCGCTGCGATCGATGAACTTGACAAGATGGAAGACTACGATAGGAGCGCCATGCACGAGGCCATGGAAAGCCAAACGGTCACTGTCGCCAAGGCTGGAATCACCGCGATGCTGCAATGCCGCTGCTCGATTCTCGGGGCCGCGAACCCCAAGTATGGCAGGTTCGAGGAGCACCAGCTTATCGCCGACCAGATAGATCTCCCTCCTGCGCTGCTGTCGCGATTCGACCTGATTTTCGCAATGACGGACAAGCCAGATGCGGAGCTGGATGCGAGGATCACCGACCACATACTAAAGGCGCATAGGAGGGGGCAGTTGAGGAGACACATAGACCCGGATGTACTGAAGGACATACCGGTCGACAAGATCCTCGAGGATAGCAAGGAGCTAGCTCCAGTATACCCCAGGGACTTCATGCGCAAGTACGTCGCCTATTCGAAGCGGTTCACGCCGGTCCTCACCGATGCGGCCATGAAGATTATCCACGACTACTATCTGCAGATCAGGAAGCAAGGGGAGGCGGAGGGGTCCTCCGTCCCTATCACCGCAAGACAGCTCGAAGCGTTCGTGCGGCTGTCGGAGGCTAGCGCAAGGACCCGCCTGAGCGGTCTCGTGACGCCGGAGGACGCGGACCGAGCCGTCCGGATCGTCGAGTACTATCTCAGCAAGATCGCCAAGGAGGCTGGCAGGTTCGACATCGATATAATATCAACCGGGACCAGCAAGTCGCAACGTGAACAGATATCGGTACTGAGGACCCTGATATCGAACCTTGCGGACCCGAAGAAAGGCGTGTCCCAAGAGGTGCTGCTTCAGAGCGCTGAGGCGGAAGATATCCCAGAAGACAGATTGCTCGTGCTTCTGAGACGTCTGACCGATTCGGGCGAGATCTATTCCCCATCCACTGGGTACTACAAGCTCTCATCGGAGGGTTGAGTTGATCACGGCCAGGGTGCACAAGTATGGGAGGGAGATAGTCGTTGCGGCGTGTGACAAGGACCTCATAGGGAAGGTCCTAAGGGATGGCGACCTGCGGCTGGAGGTATCCTCGTGCTTCTATGAAGGTGAGGACGTCGACGAGGAGAAGTTGCTCAATAGATTGTCCCTGGCCACGATCGCGAACCTTGTAGGAAAGAGGACCGTCAGCATAGCGGCCAAGCATAACTATATCAACGAAGATTGTGTACTGACGATAGCTGGCGTGCCTCACGCCCAGATGGTGAAAATATAGGATGTTCTGTGTGCGATGCGGTCGGGACGGTCCCACGTACGATAGTCTTTGCGCTGTCTGTTTTGTCAAGAACAACAAACTCACCGCCGTGCCAGAGTATGTAGACGTGCCACAGTGCGCGCACTGCGACGAATTTCAGATCGAGCGAAGATGGTACAAGTTCAACTCGGTCGAGGAAGCCGTTCGAGAAGCGGCCGTCAGATCGGTCACCTCAAGGAAAGGGACAAGGATCGAGGGGGTCGAGACCGGCGTATCCCGGCAAGACAGCAAGAACTTCCTCGTCGAGATCGATGTGAAGGTGAAGTACCTCGATCTCACAGTCGACGAGCACTTGGATACGGTCGTCCGTCTGAAAGGAGGAGTCTGTCCGAGGTGCAGCAAGATCCAAGGGTCGTACTATGAGTCGATAATCCAGGTCCGAACCAGGGGCAGGAAGTTCCCCGATGAGGAGAAGGACCACATCCTCGAAGAGATCGAGTCGAAGGTGGACCTCCTCTCAAGATCAAGCCGGGACATCTTCATATCCAAGGTCGAGGAGATGCCCGGAGGTTTCGACGTCTATCTGTCGTCGACATCTCTAGGCAGATCGCTCTCGAAGGATCTGGCTGATACTTACGGTGCTGAGATCAAAGAGTCCTCGAGCCTCCTCGGACAGAAGGACGGCAAGGAGATCTACAGGGTTACGTATCTTGTCAGGCTCCCCTCCTACACGATGGGAGACATCATCGTCCAGAAGGACCGTCCTTATCTTATTGGAGGGATCGGGTCCAGGGGAACGAGATTGATCGACCTGTGGACTCACGAATCGATGAACATCGACAACGCGGACCTGAGGTCGGTCCATGTCGTCGGGAACATGAAGGACGCACTTGAGGCGGTCGTTCTGACCGAGAACGAAAAAGAGGTCCAGGTCCTCGATCCCAGGAACTTCAAGCCAGTGGAGATCAAGAAGGCTCAGCCCTCCAAGAGGAAAAGTGAGAGCGTCAGAGTGTTCCCGTTCGAAGGGGAGCTGCTGATATTGCCTGCATGGCGTCAGAAAGAAGGTTGAGAGCGGTCAGTCGTCCATGAACTGGTCTTTAGACTCGGCCAGCAATTTCTGAAGTTCCTCCGCGGCCCTATCGACCTCTTCTTTCAGCCCCTTGATTATGATCCTATTGCCCTTCTCGCGCCAGTTCTCATCAGGCAAGGATGCGATCCTTACTCGATGCTCTTTGATGATCTTTTGAAAGAGCGGTTCCATGGTGGTCTCGCCCAGCCACGCTCTGATCTCTTTCTGGTGGATGTTGTCGCTCTCGATCCGCGGGAGTATGTATTCCCGGAACATTGGGAGCATCTCCTTCGGGAACCCGGGCAGACAGAAAATGGTCATATCCCCATGCTTCGCCTCGATGCCGCAGGCAGCGCCGGTGATGTTCTTCAAAGCTATCGCACCCTTCGGCATTGTGGCCATCCTGAGCGCTTCGTTTGTCAGCACTGGCTTCTTGCCGTACATCCTCTCCACCGCCTCAACGAGCCATTCCACGGCGTTGTTCCTGACCTCCAGCTCGACGCCAAGATATTCGGCGAGGGCGCTTCGGGTGATGTCGTCGAGCGTGGGTCCCAATCCTCCAGTGATTATCAGGAGGTCGACTTTCGATCCACCTGCGGAGGTGAGCGCTCTCGTGATCTCTGGAAAATCATCCCCGATCACTGTAATCATGTTGACACTGGCCCCCCTCTCCCGTATCATATTGATCATCTGAGAAGGGTATGGGTCGATCTCCGCCGTCAACAGCTCGTCGCCGATATGAAGGATTTCGATCTTCATGCGTCTCACCACTCCCCAAATGATCTCACGCGGACATCTCTCTTCTGTCGAACAGCCAGATTGCCAATGCTACGGTCACTATTATGTATATGATCGCGACGACTATTGACACGGTCACGCTGGGATAATAGTTCGCGAATTCGAACGATCTTCCACCGAAGTCGATAGTCTGGACAAAATCGGTCGGATACGGGGTCTCCATGATGTACCCGATTACTCCAGATGAGAATGTCAACGAGAAGTCTGGTCTGGCCTTGGAGGCCGTTGCTACACCGTCCACAATCTTCAAGATGAGCAGCAGGAGGGCGAAAGTCAGTATCAGGGCCCCTGTGGAACCTTTCATGAAAGAACTTATGACGTAACCTATCGAAAGCGCAGCAACACCGAATAGCATCGCGAGTCCGAACGAAGACGCCATCAGGCCCGATATTGAGCCATCGACTGAGATGACGAATACCGCAACTACCGCGTAGAACACAGCCAATGCAAGAAACATTATCCCTGCACTAGCCGCGTACTTCCCGATGAAAAGGACCCTTTTCTTAACGGGGTTCGGGAAAAGCAGGTAGCCTGTCCTCTGCTGAAATTCTGAAACAAGCGAATCACCAGCGAAGAGCGTCGAACCTATCACGATCAGTATCCAAACCCATTGAACGAACATGCCGGCAAACTTCGCTGGATCGCTTGGGTAATCCTGTCCTTGAAGCGGAGGAATGAGGAGTATGAGCGCGATTATCGCAATTTCAAGAATGAATATCCCGAGGAGGCGTCTGCTCCGGAGGTGCTTAAGGAACTCGTACCTGGCGACTATGCCGCTCTGCACAAGGTCTGATGGCAATGTCATATTTCCTTCTGAAGACATCATATCACCTCGAGTCCTTTATCAGTGACATGTACAATGACTCCAGTGCCACACCTATCTCCTTGAATGAGACGATCTTGAGGCCAAGCGTCTGCATTTCTGACAAAAGCCTTGCTTGATCCTCCTCTCTGCCTTTGAAAGTAATGGTGAAATGTCTGGGGTCTCCCGGCACGATTCTCTCCACCCCTTCGAAGTTGGATATTCTGTCGATAACGTAGCTGTCAACGGGCTGGAGGATTCTCACATCGATGTCCTTCGAACCCGTGCCCTCGACCAAAGTCGCGACCGAGCCATGTGCGAGGAGCTTGCCGCGGTCTATGAGGGCAACGCTTTCGCATATTTCCTGGACTTCAGTTAGAAGGTGGGAGCTCATGAAGATCGTGTAATCTCCCTTTCTCAAGTCCTGCAGTATGTTTCTGACCTCGACCATACCCCTTGGGTCCAGTCCTGAGGTCGGCTCGTCAAGTATGAGGACATGGGGTTCATGGATCATCGCTTGCGCTATCGCGAGTCGTTGCTTCATTCCTTTTGAGAACTTGCCGATACGGGTCTTCGACCACTCGGTCATCTTCACGGTCTCGAGAACTTCCTTGGTACGCCTCTGTATGTACTCGTTGGACATCCCTCTCAACGATCCGAGATACTGCAGCGTCTCGATCGGCGTAAGATATGGATAGAATTCTGGCGTCTCTACGACGGCGCCGACGCCTGCGAGTGCATTCTTCGGGTCCTTCGTCACATCCACGCCATTGAGGTAAGCCTGTCCACCAGAAGCGGACAGAAGATGCGTGAGGATCTTGATCGTCGTGGTCTTGCCGGCCCCGTTGGGGCCTAGGAACCCGACGAAAGACTTCCTCTCGACCTTGAGGTTCAGAGAATCGACTGCTTTGAACCCGTTGAAATCCTTTGTCAGATTCTCAATGACTATTGGGTCGTCCATGATGTCGCCTGATGTAGTCTGACTTGCGGAAGCCCCTACATAAAGATCAAGATATTAACCTTTTGGTAAGCACCTGCAATCTTTTTATGCATCCAGTCTCATTCAATCGGTGTGATGCGATGATTTCACCCGAGTTGATGGAACAGGTCGTCGTCAACATTCTGAGGACCGCCGTCACCTCTCTTCCTTCCGACATCATGTCCGTGCTAGAAAAGGCTGAGAGCGTTGAGACCAGTGACATCGCCAAGTCCCAGCTGAGGGCCATCCTGCAGAACGTCAAATGCGCCGAAGAGGCCTCGATACCCATGTGTCAAGACACTGGCACTCCGCTGTTCTTCGTCTCGGGCAGATGCGACGGTGACATCGAAGAGGCGATAAGGAAGGGCGTGGAGAGAGCCACACGAGAGATACCGCTCCGTCCGAACATCGTGCATCCTCTGTCGAGGAAGAACTCTGGAAACAATCTGGGCGTCGGGATGCCGCAAGTGCATTTCCTGCCCGGTCCGGAGGGTTTTGTAGAGATCACCGTCATGCCAAAAGGAGCAGGGTCGGAGAATATGAGCGCCCTTCGAATGCTCAGCCCCTCCGAAGGTCTGAAGTCCGTGAAGTCATTCGTTCTCGACGTGGTCGTCAATGCCGGGGGGCGTCCATGTCCCCCAACGATAGTCGGAGTCGGCATTGGTGGCTCTGCTGACATTGCGATGTCGCTCGCCAAGAGAGCGCTCCTGCGCCCGCTCGATGTCATGAATCCCAATGCAGAGCTTGCGGGGCTTGAGGAGGAGTTGCTCGACGCGGTCAATCTTACCGGGATCGGGCCGATGGGTCTCGGCGGCAGGACCACATGTCTCGGGGTAAAGGTCGACCTCGCCTACTGTCACACAGCCAGTCTTCCGGTTGCGGTGAATCTGCAGTGTTGGGCGGCCAGGAGAGCCTCTGCCAGGATGTTCCGCGATGGCAGGGTGACATACTCGAAGGAGGGATTCTTGTTAGATTGAGGACTCCTTTATCTGAAAAGGACGTCAGATCACTGAGGGCTGGCCAAGTCGTCCACCTCGACGGTATAGTGTACACCGGCAGGGACGAGGTGCATGTGAGGGCTCTGGAGAAGCATGACAAGGGTGAGGGACTCCCGGTCGACTTGAAAGGGGCAGCGCTCTATCATTGTGGGCCGATCGTGAAGGATGATGACGGTGGGTGGACCCTCGTGGCGGCCGGTCCCACTACAAGCGCTCGAATGAACGGTCTCGAACCCAGGTTCATTGAGACCTTCGGCATCCGCGCCATAATCGGAAAGGGCGGCATGTCCCAGCCGACCATTGATGCGATGAAGAATTTCGGTTGCGTCTATCTCGCCATCACGGGGGGCGCAGCGGTCCTTGCGGCAAAGGGAGTGAAGAGAGTCGTCGGCGTTGAGTGGCTGGATCTTGGCATGCCAGAAGCGCTCTGGATATTCGAGGCGGAAAATCTGGGCCCGCTCATCGTCGGTATCGATGCCGACGGCAATAGCCTATTCAAGAAAGTCGATGACGAAGTGAGAAAAAATCTGACCCAGGTCAGGAAGCGACTAGATGTTGAATAGTAGGGTTCAGCCTTGCTTCTTCTCTTGGTCTTTTTCCTCTTCGGTCTTCTCTTCTTCTTCACGTTCGATAGCCAGCATCTCTGGCCTCTTCAAGACTCGATAACGAATGTAGATCGCAGACAAGAGTATCGCTATTGCCACGCAGAACCCGACGATCATGAGGGAATGGGGAAGATCGAAGCCAGGAAAGAAGCCGCCGCCTCCTTCCACCGGCTTTCTATTGAGATTGGCATTGTACTCCTTGGGCTCGAACGCGCTCAGTGAGATCTGAACCGACATATCCTCATACCCTTCCTTCTTGAAAGTAAGGGTGTACGTGCCGACTGGAACATTGGAGAATGTGTAGTTGCCATCCGCATCCGTGACGGTCGAGGCGGAATATCCGACCGAAGTGATCAGCACCTGGACATCTCGGACCGCCACGTTTCCGTCCGTCTTGACTGTCCCGGATAGTTTCGTCGGCTGCTCCAAGAGGGTGAAGTTCAGCTCCGTCGCTATTCCTCTGGCGATCACGATCGCCCGGTCGTGGTATGTCGTCCAGTATCCGCTCTTCTCGGCATGTGCGACGTAGGTCCCAGGTCTTATCTTGTCAATAGTGTAAGAACCGAGTGGAAAAGACGAGTTGGCTGAGTAGTTGTACTGGTCTCCTGTGAGCACCACTTTCGCTCCTTGTATAGGAATGGTGGCATTCGTCACGTGACCTGTCAGAGTGCCGAGGATCTCCAGCATTCTGAAGTTGAAGACCTTGTTCGTCGCCGGCCCGATCAGTACGCTGACGTAACTGATGTTCGCTGTGTAGTTGGCGTAAGAGGCAGTGATGTTGTATACTCCCTCCATGAGAGAGATGCTGTAGTTGCCGGTCTCATTGACCACCGAGTAATGCGAGACCATCGATGTGGTGTTCAATGCCGTGATGTTCACGCCAGGCAGCGGAGTGCCAGCTTCGCCGGTCACGGTCCCTGTCACCAACAGCTCACCTGTGCCTAGGGCGGCGACCTCAGCGTGCATGAAGGATAGAAGAGAGACAAGAATGACCGCTGCCAGGGTGATATGGACGAGCTTTCTCATGCTATGGCCCAGATTATGGCGTGTTAGGATAAATTACTTGCGCAGTGGCCAGCAACCTCTCTTCGATGTAGCAAAGTAGTAATAGACGAACGGCAAATGGACCTTGATTCGCAAGCGGAGAAAGGCTGATGGAAAGGGTTACGGAAGCATACAGCAAGGACGACGTCATGTCGATGATGGAACCTCTTCTCGCAGAGTGGTTCAGTGGCAGATTCTCCGAGCTAACAGAGCCCCAGTCGTTCGCAATCCCGCTCATCCATCGGAGGGAGAACGTACTCGTATCCTCTCCGACCGGATCCGGCAAGACCCTGACAGCGTTCCTTTCGATAATCAATGAGTTGTTGAGATACGCGAAGGACGGCAAGTTGGAGGACAGAGTGTACGCCGTCTATGTATCTCCTCTAAAGGCACTTGCCAACGACATCAATCGGAATCTGAGGGAACCGTTGAGCGAGGTGACGGCACTTGCAGATAGGAAAGGTGTCCCATTCCCGGAGATCCGCGTCGGCGTGAGGTCCGGAGATACATCCCAGGCGGAAAGGCAGAAGATGCTGAGGAAGCCTCCGCACATATTCATAACGACACCAGAGTCGCTCGCAATGGTTCTCGCGGCTCCCAAGTTCAAGGAGAAGTTCTCCAAGGTCGAATGGGCGATCGTGGACGAGGTACACGAGATATGCGATTCGAAGCGCGGAGTCTTCCTGTCCCTGACCCTGGAACGGTTACAGGCCCTTTGCG
>JAJRAG010000043.1 GCA_028682925.1 Methanomassiliicoccales archaeon | reverse complement strand
CACATGAACCTTGTTCTCAAGAACGCGGAAGAACTGATCAAGAATGAGGTCATAAGAAAGCTCGAGGTCACCATCGTACGAGGAGATAACGTCATATACATCTCACCCTAGGAGCTGGATAAATGAGCAAGGGGACCCCATCAAAAGGAAAGCATGCGAACCGCAAGACCCATGTGCCTTGCCGGAGATGCGGCAAGAACGCTTTCAACATCAGGAAGGGGATCTGCGCCTCATGCGGATACGGCAAGACGACCACGCTCAGGACATACAGTTGGGCGAAGACTCATTGACGCTCATGAGGTGATGTCCCTTTGGACAGGCCCGAGCACCACTGTGGCGTTGTCGGCATGGCATTATCATGTAATGCCGCGAATTCCATTAAGAAATCACTCAGGGTAATACAGCATCGGGGGCAAGAAAGCGCCGGGATCGCTCTTTTCGACGACCACATACGATCTGTACGCGGGATGGGCCTTGTCCACGAGGTCCTCAGCGGGAGGGAATTCGAATCCATTTGTGGGAACACCGGCATAGGACATGTCAGATACTCCACCACCGGGAGCTCGTCTGCGGAGAACGTCCAGCCGATCGTTGTGTCGACTTCTGCCGGTGAGCTTGCTCTGGGTCATAATGGAGACATTGTCAACGCCGATAAGATTCGTAGCAAGCTCCAGTCAGAGGGGTGGGCATTCCTTACGACCACAGATTCGGAGATCATCGTGCGACTGCTCGCGAACGAGCTTACGCAGACCACCGACGCGGTGAGAGCGATCAAGAATACCATGAGGATTCTCGACGGGGCTTATTCTCTCACACTAATGATCGGGGGCAGGGTGTTCGGTGTTCGGGACCCCATGGGCTTCCGTCCGCTCTGCATCGGCAAGGTCCCAAATGGTTACGCGATCGCTTCGGAAAGCGCGGTCTTTGATATTATGAGAGGGGAATTCATCAGGGACGTCGCTCCTGGGGAGATATTGGAGATCACACAATCAGGGTTCACGGCATCGAAAGTCCCTTGTCCAATCCATAGTGCGCACTGCATGTTCGAGTGGGTCTACTTCGCAAGACCTGATTCGATCGTCGACGGGAAGGAGGTCTACCGCCTGCGCAAGAACATAGGCCAGAAGCTCGCGGAAGAGCAGCCAGTAAGCGCCGATGTCGTGGTCGCCGTCCCCGACTCCGGAAGAGGTCATGCATTGGGTTTCGCTGAGGCCTCAGGGATAAAGTACGAAGAAGGCTTCATGAAGAACCGGTACGTCGAGAGAACATTCATCATGCCGGAACAGAACAAGAGGGACGAAGGCGTGCTGCTCAAGTTGAACCCCATAAGATCGACCGTCACGGGTCGAAGGGTCGTAATAGTCGACGACAGCATAGTCCGCGGAACGACGATGAAAAAGATAGTTGAGATGATGAGGAGGGCCGGAGCAAAGGAAGTGCATGTCAGGATAGGTTGTCCTCCAATCAGGGCTCCATGTTACTATGGCATCGATATGAAGACGAGAGACCAGTTCGCCGCCACCAACAGATCGGTCGAGGAGATCGCAAAGATGATCACCGCGGACAGTCTGGGTTATACGAGCGTCAAAGGTCTCGTGGAGGCCCTTGAGGTCCCGGAGAGCGATTTATGCCTCGCTTGTTTGACCGGGCTCTATCCCTCCAGCATACCGGGAGAGAAGATGCGCTTCCAGCAGACTTTGGAAGTCCATGATTGATGTCCACTCAGTCTCTCAAGATTTCTGGAATTTCGAGCGTCAGGGCAAGATTTAATAGTAGTAACCACTTTGGGACCGTTCGCACGGGCCGGTAGATCAGCTGGAAGATCGCTACCTTGGCATGGTAGAGGCCGCGAGTTCAAATCTCGCCCGGTCCACCATTTTCTGGCACTTCTGACGGTTCTGACGGCAGATGAGGAGAGGGTACGGTGTATGTCGATTATTACCTTAGAAGAACTTAAGAACAAAGGTCCCGATGAAGAAAACGAGGAGGGAAGAACATGTTCTGTGAAGTAGGCCAGTGGCGTATCCGCAAGGAATTCAGCAAGAAGCACTTTGAGTTGTGGAAAGAGATCCTTGATGATCAGAAATCCCACTCCGGCAAATCCTACCGCATAAGGTCACGGATTCTTCAATCTGCTGAGAAAGAGGCCAATCCAGATGAAGAGACGTGGATGGTGATCGACGAATACGAAGACCGGGAAGCATACGACAAAATGTACAAGGCGTGGGAAAAGGATCCTGAGATCAAGAAACTGGATGAGAAATGGCACTCCAAGTTGGATCCGATGATGAGTCCAGGCTCCCTCAAGGCACAGCTCTGGATCGAAAGAGCAAAAGTTGAGCTGGAAAAGTGATAACCTGAAAAAGAAGAAGTAACTGAAGAGGTTTGGTTCATCTATCCAGTAATTCTCCCCTTTCTTGAAGTTGTAGAAAGAATGTCCAGATAATCAAGTGCGTGCAGCCCAGCAGTCTTGCGGAAAAGACCTTATAGCTTCGTGCCCAACTTTTCCTTCGGGAGGTGTGGGCATGATGTTCGTAGTGCTCGGTAAGTTCCACAAGAGACTGACGAAGGAATCGGTCAACGCAGTCAACAAGTATGTCGGGGAGATAGCAAAGGAAGGCGTCAAGTTCAAGGCCATGTACTGGTTGCTCGGCAGGTACGACACGATCGGGATATTCGAAGCGCCTGACGAGAAAACAGCAATGAAGGCTATGCTTGGCCTCGGCGATATCGCCAAGACTGAGACCCTCGTTGCAGTTCCGAGAGAAGAAGCGGCAAAACTGCTCGAGTAGAGTCAATCAAACCCTTTCTTCTTCTTTTTATTGGGATCAGAAAAATAATGTCTGGATATGCTCGGGTCCGGATCCTGACACTAGCACGTTCCTACACTCCTCGAAGTCCGGATTGTAGAAAGGTCGTCAATGAAAGAAAAAAACAGGAAAAGCGCAGTTCAGGGTCCACGCTTCCTTGATTGAAAGATGAAAACGATTCCCTTACGATGCCTGTTGAACAGCCGATTGTTCTGATGCAACCGTCTCGACCGGTAACGTCCGCTGAGTCGTTTGGTCTGACGTCAAAATAGTGGTCTGTTCCTGTTGCGGTACAAGTTGAGTCGGCGTTGGCTTGACAACCTCGACGCTCTCCGAACTAAGTTCAGGCAACACGATTGCCTCGACTTGGGCCGGCTGCGGGACTATCTGCTCAAGCACCTTACTCTTTGTTCTGGGCTTCCTTCCCTTCTTTCCAGTAGTCTTCCTGTTAGCCATGATTTCACCTCCTAGGTCCCATCCCTTCTTCTACAAGACCCGGACCGAGGTAAGTGTAAGAAGTTCGGTAAGTAAGTTTCCCAAAAACCTTATCTAGAAGTATCTGGTCAATTCTGTCATCGATTTCCAGTACCTCATGGATCACAAAAAGACAACAGAGTCTTCTCCGTTCTTTGAAGGAGTCTGCAGTGCAGGGGTCCATTGAATCTGCAACCTATCGTCTTGCAGGCCGCATCAAGGTCGATCTAATAATGAGTGTCACAACGGGCAAAGTCTGACATTACTTGGCAATCGAAGATGCAAGGTTTATTATGAAGCCAAATGGATGAACCGAGGCAATGAGTTGTCTCTATTGAAGGAGTATTGCGGGTCGTGCTTCTCCTTCTACCTTCGATAATCACTCTTGCCCTGATGGATAGTCTGAACCCTTCTACGATTGCAGCACAGGTGTTTCTTCTTCTCGGCGTGAAGAAACCCGTGTCGCGCGTGGTATCTTTCATCCTGGGGACATTTGTGATGTATGCCGTGTTCGGCTTTGTTGTCGTTTTCGCGATCGGTCAGCCTATGAAGGGTTACATCTATGATATGGGCTCGACCGACTACATCATTCTTCTTGCAATAGGGATGATACTGATTGCCGTCGGGACTGCGCTGGTGTTCAGACGTTATGTCGTCAAAGGGGGGCGCTCAAAGAGCGAAGGTTACATGAAAAAGGCAATGGCCCCAATGCTGGCCATGCTCAAGACGCTGAACCCATTTCACACGTTCTTTTTCGGCATGGGAACCACTGCATTCGATCTCCCGACCTCCGCTTTCTACTTCGTCGCAATCGCATCAATCATCGAAGCCGGAACAGACCCATATGAGATGATCGTCCTCCTGATGTTATACAACCTTCTGTACATTCTTCCGCTAGTCCTGATCCTTCTCATCTACTTGACCGCCAAGGACCGGTCTGAACCTCTCATGAACAGAATCAATATGGCGATTGGCAAATGGAGCGGCAGACTGACGATACTGTTCTTGTTCTTGATTGGAATTATCCTTGTGGTGCTCAGTGCGTCATTTTTCTTAAACTGGCATCTCATTTGAATTCATTCAGAGGCGACGGAGGAATCGCGTCCCTTATCGGAATGAGCTTCCCGCATTTGCTCATCGCAGTCAAGGTGCGAGAACACGTGGTCGGCCTCTTGGATCTCGTCCTCGCCAGCCAGATCGATGTCGTGCGTGAGAAACGGTGGGTTGACATTATCGGGATGCTGAGTGCGCATGCACTTGGGAATCCGGACGTCCGTATCTTCTATTGGAATTCCCAGGCCAAAATGGACCCGAATAAACCTTTGCTTTCCGCCCAAAATGACCTCGATGCATCGGTCTCATTTGCCACGCATCTCAGAGAAGACCGAAGGACTCATCGCCTTCTAACCTCCCGGCAGTAGCGCAGAGTGAGGAATTGCCAAATATGTTCTGAAAGAGTCTTTCTTTGACTTGTTTTTGGGCAAAGCATTGTATGCTCAGTCCTTTCAAGTGTATCCAGATGTCCCGACCGAACATGAAACGTCAGTCTCAGTGATCGTTCAATCGCGTCAGGTCAATTTTCTTGAAGTCGAAATCCTCGTGATCGCAGGATTCCACTTTGACCATCACACGCGTGTTCTTGATTCTCTCCTCAATTTCCTTCTCGATGTGCTCGGCGACATCGCTCGCCTCCTCCAGTTTCATATCATATCTCATCACCAAATGAAGGTCTACGAAGCGATGAGCGCCGGACTTCCTCGTTCTCAAATCATGAAATCCTATGAACATGTTGCTGTGCTTCCCAAGAATGGTCTTGATCTCAAGCTCTTCCTTCTCGGGCAATCTCCGATCGACAAGTCCTTTGCTCGCTTCCCTCGTCAGATCATAAGCGGCTTTGATGATTATTGCAGCAACTAGAAGTGCGACAATCGGGTCGAGAACCGTCAATCCAGTGACGTTGATCAGGATCAAGCCAACGAAAACCCCCAAAGAGGTAATGACGTCCGTCTTGAGGTGCAAACCATCAGCCTGCAAGGCGATTGAATCCTCCTCTACGCCCACTCTGTAGAGCTGTCTTGATACGATCGTATTGACGACCGCCGATATCCCCATGACTATGATGCCAGCATAAAGAAACTCCACTGGAGCAGCTTCTATCAGCTTCTTTGTCGCCTCATATATGATGATGACGGCAGCAACAACAATCAAGATCGCCTCGATGACACCAGCATAGTTCTCGAACTTCCCGTGACCGTAAGGATGATCTTTGTCCGCTGGCAGGTCTGATCTTCTGACCGAGTAGTTCGCGATGATGGCAGCTATCAGATCCAATGACGAGTGTATCCCCTCGGATATGACACTCACAGATCCCATGATGAAACCCACAGCAAGCTTCAGGATGACCAAGAGTGTATTGCTGTAGACGGATAGCATGGCTATCTTCTGCTTTCTCATTGGGTCGAGTCGTACACAATTCCGGGATAAAGGGTTTTCTGTTTCAGTGCGATCGGACTACCTTCTGGGGTCTTTTGTCGGCTTCTCAGGTCAGTCGCCTCGGAGAAATCGCTTGAGATCGAGTCTACATTCTTAGGATCCTCTCCAGCTGTCTTTCATTCACTTTTAGAAGTCCCAAAGGGACGATACGGGCAACGAGTTCTCGCCAGTTGTTATCCTTTGAGAAGACTTTGCCGAACATAGGGAGAGCCTCGTCGAATTTCCCGGTGTTCGTGAGGGCCGCAGCATGCCAGAACCTCATCTCAGTGTTATCCGGGAACAGCTTCTCTGCAGATGTGTAGTGCCTCAGAGCGAGCTCCACCTCGCCTGTCTCCAATGCCAAGTCACCATTGTTCATATGCTCGTAGGCGCGATGGACCTTCAGAAGTCTCTTCAGCTCAGCGAGCGGTTCTGGACTATCGTCCACTCTCAGGTCCACAAGACGATCCTCCCAAGGATTTCCAGTCGATTCACCGCGTACCACGAGGATCGCGGCCGACTGTCTTCCTCGTATGTCTCCGCCAGCTTTTTCTCCAGCTTCGAGGGCAGCGACCATCCTCTCTGCGAGAGGTCCCCTCGCCTTCACAAAAGCTTTTGAAATCTCAGGCCAGACACTGTTGTTCAGCATCATGTTCGCTTGCACGGAATGTGTTTTTCCTATGATGTGTCCGGCCGCGGGTATGCAGCTACTGCCGGTGTACGCTGCCGCTCTTCCTTTCGAATCAAGGACTGCAAGTTGACGGAGATCCTTTCCTTTGTCCGCAGCGATTAGTCTCTCAACGACCTCCCTTGGGCTCATCTTCTTCATCATCTCCAATCCTAGCGTGCCAAATGAAGGATTGACGAATGACTGTGTAGCCACCACACCTACCCCTGCTCTTCCCCATGGGACGATCGCCCCGACGTTGAACCAATGGGACTGCACAGCGACTCCGATGTCCCTAGTT
>JAJRAG010000042.1 GCA_028682925.1 Methanomassiliicoccales archaeon | reverse complement strand
TCAATCTCGCAGGGTTCGTCAGGAAGGCCATCAAGATCCAGCCCGACTTCGAACTGAGGTTGAGGGCGTACAGCGACATGCGCAAGAAAGGCCTCATAGTCAAGACAGGATTCAAATATGGGGCGCATTTCAGAGTCTACGAGTCCGATCCGGAGAAGCATCATGCGAAGTATCTGGTCCACGCCATCCCCGAAGACTATAAAGCGATGTGGCCCGAGGTCTCACGGGCTGTAAGGCTCGCTCACGGCGTGAAGAAGGAGATTCTCTTTGGGAGGGTCTCGAAAAGCGACGTGCAATACGTCAAACTGAGAAGGGTCAGGCCCTAGACGCTCGCTAGGATGACTGCGGAACACCACTGGCTTCGGTGCGCTGCGATCCACCGCCCAGTATTTCGCTCTTCAGTTTGGCCGCACCCGCGTAGTCCTGCGGATCCATTTCTATCGCATCATCAAGAAGCACCATGGCATCGTCGGTCTTTCCCGTGTTCTTGAGTATCGTGGCCATTTTCACCATGAAGTGACAGCGTTTGCGGTCGTACCCAGTGTACTCGATCGCCTTTTCATATACGTCCAGTGCCTTCTCAATCTCCCCGTTCTTCAGATAACTCTCGCCCAGTCTGGCGAATCTACTCGATTTGGTCTCTGGAGGGACGTCTTCCTCGGCCGAGGCCCGGAGCGTCTCTATTGTCCTCAATATATGGGCAGGCTTCTCAACATCCGTCCCGCAGGAGGAGCATTTCACAGCGCCTCTCTCAAGGGGAGCACCGCACTTGGCGCATGACTTGGAAAGGGCTGTACCACAGTCTGGGCAGGAATCCCAGTCAATCTCCACGATCGCATGGCAGTTGGGACACTCTGCCGCGGTCTTTACGGCAGAGACCTCTATCTTCCCCATCACCCCTGCTCGTTCCTCCTCGGACGGAAGGAAGAAGCCTCGATTGAAATACAGAAACGTGAAAGACAGCAGTTCCCCGATGCCTATGATCGCACCCGTCCAAAACAGATATGTATCCTCTGAGTAGTAGACCATGATCGCACGGAATGGAAGTGAGAGGCCCAGCGACGTCATTATTCCTTTCCAGCTTCCGATCTCGGCCCGCCATACCGATCTTCCAGAGGACAACTCAAGACCTCCGACCAGGAAAAGGAATAGGACGATCAGGGTGCCGGCCGTCGTTCCGAAGATGCCTTCCAGAATGAAGACCCAAATGGAAGCTACGAAAGTCAGAAGTCCTCCTGCAATCAGTAGGATCCCGCTAGGTTTCAGTATCAACTTTCCGCGTGACAAACTTCCAACCAAGCCGAGTAATAGCTAGGTCTAGTAAATAACCTTTCGGCGACCTGCCACATCGATGGATTGAAGGTCGGTCAGCTTAGAGCTGGATTTCTATTCCCAACTTCTCCGTAAGCTCCTTGTATCTGTTTCGGATCGTGACCTCGGTCACTCCCGCGATGTCCGCGACCTCTCTTTGGGTTCTTCGCTCGTTGCATAGGATCGAAGCGATATAGATCGCGGCTGCGGCCACGCCAGTTGGACCTCGCCCAGAGGTCAGCTCCTTCTTCGCGGCATCCTTCAGGATCTCTCCAGCCTTCGACTGAACCTCTCCGCTCAATTTCAGTTCGCTGCAGAATCTTTGAACGTAGTCTTGCGGTCTGGTCGGCATCAGTTTCAGTTTCAGTTCCCTGGTCATGAAACGGTAGGTCCTGCCGATCTCCTTCCTTCCCACTCGGCTCGAGTTCGCGACCTCGTCGAGGGTCCTCGGGACGTTGCACTGTCTGCAAGCTGCGTACAAAGAAGCTGCGACGACGCCCTCGATGCTCCTGCCTCTAATCAGGTTCTTGTTGACGGCCTTTCTATAGACCATCGCCGCGGTCTCCCTCACATTCCTCGGAAGCCCCATAGCAGACGCCATTCGATCGAGTTCGCTGAGCGCAAACGCCAGGTTGCGTTCGGTGGCGTTCGAAACCCTGATCCTCCTCTGCCACTTGCGCAGTCTGTAAAGTTGCGCCCTGTTCCTAGTCGGGATGCTCTTGCCGTAGCTGTCCTTGTTCTTCCATGATATCTCTGTTGAAAGGCCCTTGTCGTGGATCGTATATGTCATGGGAGCGCCGGTTCTGGCGCGCTTCTCGCCCTGCTCAACGTCGAATGCTCTCCACTCAGGTCCCTGATCAATGAACTGGTCATCGATGACCAGTCCACAATCCTCGCAGACCAGCTCACCGCGTTCATAGTCCCTAACAAGGTGCCCGCTGTTGCACTCAGGACATCGCTCTATCTCATCGGTCCCTTCTTTTGCCCTTGCCAAAGTCGTCGACCTCCTCTACGTATACCTGCTTGCCCAAGGCAGCAAGAAGGTTCAGGTCACCGGCTGGCTCTATCGAGACGTAGGGGTTGGAAATAGGGCCGAATACCCTTCTGACTGTACCAACACCTCTCTTTCGGTTGTCTACGATTCTTGCCCTAGGGTTGGGAGCAAAAGCAGCCTTGATGACGAGCTTCCCATCAGAAGTTACCTCTTGGACAGTTCCAAGGACCTTCATTTGCTCACCAAGTCTCACCGAATATGACCCTGCGCTTCCAACTACATTCTAGATGTTCTATTTAAATATTTCGTAAAGTTTTAATCGTTATCGTCCACGTCACTTAAGCGTTGCTGTGAATCGAGGCGATGCCAGCGACTTAGCTACCGTTCCGATTGGTCGAAATTGTGCGTTCTCCGAAGAGTCCGAATGATTTAAGACTGCACAATCAATCCGAAGTCACATGGTGGTGTCGAAGGACCATCCGAGATACCGATCGCTTGTCATCAGGGAGTTGCTCGCAGAACTGAACAAAGCCGGATTGGTCTCTACTACTGGCCTCATCGCGCATGGTAGGGGAGAGGCTTTCGATTACCTCCTAGGTGAGACCACGAATCCAAACGCTTTGGAGGCCGAGAGTGTGGCGGTCGCTTATATGCTGGAGGCCAAGAACCCATTGATCTCGGTCAACGGTAACGTTGCCGCTCTCTGTCCCAGAGAAATCGTATCCCTATCTGAGATCATACCTGCCAAGATAGAGGTCAATCTTTTCCATCGGACCGACGAGCGAATGGAGAGAGTGTGCGCTCACATGGAGGCGATGGGCGCAAAGAGGGTACTGGGAAGGAATCCGGACGCGAAGCTGAATGGGATAGCTTCCGATCGCTCGCTGTGCACCAGGGAAGGGATTCTCATGGCCGACGTGGTCCTGGTACCGCTGGAGGATGGGGACAGGGCAGAGGCGTTGTTGCATGCCGGGAAGATTGTGTTGGCAATTGACCTGAATCCTCTCTCGAGAACTTCGAAGGCAGCGACGGTCACGATCGTCGACGAAGTCACCAGGGCAATTCCCAACATGATAGACTCCGTGGACGAACTGAAGACCGACTTGAGCAAGAGAAGGAGTCTGATATCCACTTTTGACAACAAGGCCAACCTCAAGAAGTCGGTCCAGATGATATGTAAGCGACTCCAGAAAGACTGACGTTGGGGCAAAGAATATACTCCTAGGACATTATCCTAGACTGGTGGTCATTTGAAAGATGAACTCGAGAAGGGAATAAGGAGACTCGAGTGGGCTAGCACGCACATGAAGGTCTTAGCTGAGATCAGGAATCGGATGGTCAGTGAGCGACCTCTCGATGGTCTGAGGATCGGGATGGCGCTTCATGTCGAGGCCAAGACCGGTATGTTAGCTGTCGCTCTTTCCGAAGCTGGTGCTGAAGTACGATTGGCCAGCTGCAACCCTCTTTCTACCGATGATTCCGTCTCTCTAGCGTTGCGCGATCACTATGGTTTGGAGGTATATGCCAAGAAATGGGAGACCACTGAAGAGTACTATCGCAATCTCAATTCCGTCTTGGACCTGAAGCCTGATTTCCTGATCGACGACGGCGCTGACCTGATCACGATGGTCCATACTGAGAGGAAAGGCCTTATCAACAAGGTCAAAGGAGCTAGCGAGGAGACGACCACGGGGGTTGTCAGACTGAGATCTATGGCCAGGAAGGGCCAGCTGAAATTCCCCATAATCTCGGTCAACGATGCTCACATGAAGTACCTCTTCGACAACCGATATGGGACGGGCCAATCGACTTTCGACGGTTGGATGACCGCGACGAATCTGCTTGTTGCCGGGAAGAAGCTCGTCGTTGCAGGTTATGGTTGGTGCGGACGAGGGATCGCCATGCGGGCGAAGGGGTTGGGAGCGCAGGTGATCGTAACCGAGGTGAATTCCGTCAGGGCGATCGAGGCCCTGATGGACGGATTCGAGGTCATGCCGATGATGAAAGCGGCCAAGGAGGCCGATATGATCATAACCGCGACAGGATGCAAGGACATCGTTGGAAGAAGGCATCTAGAGACTCTCAAGGACGGATGTATACTCGGGAACTCAGGGCATTTTGACAACGAGATCTCAAAACGGGCGCTGGAGGACTATGCCGGGAAGCCGCGCAGAGTAAGGGAATTCATAGACGAGTATAGATTTCCAGACGGAAGAAAAGCGTACCTGATATGCGAAGGTAGACTGATGAACCTCGGAGCAGGTCAGGGGCATCCCGTAGAGATAATGGACATGAGCTTCTCGATTCAAGCGCTTTCGATAGAACACCTCTCCCAGCATTATCGCGAAATGGAGCCGATTGTTTACAATGTTCCGATCGAGATCGACGATTATGTCGCAAGCCTGAAACTGAAGACGATGCAGGTGAAGATCGACACTCTGAACATAGATCAAAGGAAGTATATGGCCGGGTGGAAAGAGGGAACCTGATGTCTCGTCCCTATCTTTGCGTATACGGTCATACCGCACTCGACTACATAATCTCCCTCGAGCGCATGCCAGAGCTGAATACCTCTGTCGATGTGAGAGAAAAGAAACGCTTCTATGGTGGTACTGGGGCGAACGTGGCCACGATCTCTGCTGCCCTCGGAGTCCCGACAGCGCTCTGCTCGTTTGTTGGAAAGGACATGCCAACAGACTTCCGCAAGTTCATGGAAGATAAAGGTGTCAATCTAGACGAGCTGATTTCCGTCGACGGGTACGAGACTCCCACGGTATGGATAGTCTCTGATTCGGCTCACAACCAGATCGCCTATGTTTATCAAGGCCCTATGAAGGACATGGGCCATTTCGAACCAAGAATGAATGCCGCAAAGGAAGCGGAGTATGTCCACATATGCACTGGTAGACCTGATTACTACCTTAGGATCATGGAAGAGTGCAAG
>JAJRAG010000190.1 GCA_028682925.1 Methanomassiliicoccales archaeon | reverse complement strand
TGAAGGACAAGTACGATGTCGTGGTCGTCGGAGCCGGTCCGGCAGGAAGCATGACGGCGAAGCATGCGGCCCTCAATGGCGCGAAGGTATTGATGATCGAGAAAAGGCAGGAGATTGGATCCCCGGTCCGTTGCGGAGAAGGAATCTCAAGGAATTCCCTGGCCGAGGTCGGCATCACGCCGGACAAGAGGTGGATATCGACCGATGTGGACGGCGCGATAATCGTCTCGCCAAGTGGAAATCGGTTCGTGATAAACGAGAAGCAAGCTGGCAACGAGGTCGGCATGGTTCTCGAGAGAGACATGTTCGATAAGGCCCTTGCCGCTGATGCAGCGAAGGCAGGGGTCGAGATCATGTTGAAAACCTCCGCCATCGGATTGATCAAAGATACTGACAAGATCAAGGGGGTCAGAGCCATCTCATTCGGCAAGCAACTGGAGATCATGGCGAGTTGTGTTGTCGGTGCGGACGGATATGAATCCCAGATCGGAAGATGGGCGGGCATAGATACGACTCTCAAGCCGAACGATATCACATCGTGCTTCCAGTATAGACTCACCAATATCAGACACAACTACAGATACTGTGAATTCATCATCGGAAGTGCCGCTCCAGGAGGCTACATCTGGATATTCCCGAAGGATGAACATACCGCGAACGTTGGCATTGGAGTGCTGTTGTCAAAGCTCAAGCGTCCCGGACAGGTCAAAGAATATCTTGACGAATACATCCAGAAGGATGGAAGGTTGGCAGGCGGTCAACCGATCGATACTGTAAGCGGTGCTGTTTCAGTCTCCCCCCCTCTGGACAGAACAATCACTGAAGGTTTGATGTTGGTCGGGGACGCAGCAAGGGTCATCGACCCGATTACTGGCGGCGGGATTGCGAACGGATGCATCACTGGTATGCTCGCCGGAAAGACGCTCGGAAAAGCGGCCAGGATGGGTGATTTCAGCATCGAGGTCCTCGGAGAGTATGAGACGCTTTGGAGAGACAAGCTTGAAAACAAACTCTGGCGCAACTGGATGGCGAAGGAGAAGCTTGTCACCCTCTCGAACAATACACTCGATGAGATCATCCTGACGCTCTCGGAATCGGGGATCGACAAGCTGTCGGTTCATAACATACTCAAAGTCATGAGAGAGAGACACCCAGACCTTGTCAAGGAATTTGAAGAGATGATCTGAAGAAGAGAGAATCATCACTTAGTATCGACGGTCACTCCCTTAGCCCCCGTCCTTACTACAATGGGCGTCCCGCCTCTCTTCCTTATCGCCTCAGAGACCTCCTTTGCATGGTCGGTCAGGGCTATCATGCTCCCTCCTCCACCAGCTCCAGTGAGCTTGGCTCCATATGAGTATGGAAGTGAGACCTTGATGAGCCTGTCTATTTCTGGAGAGGATACTCCAAGAACCGCGAGAAGCTTCTGATTCTTTGTCATCAGTCCTCCTAAGGCGACCCTATCCCCTTTCTTCAATTTGTCCAGTCCCTCAAGTGTCAACGATCCGATCTCCTCGATGATTTCCATTCCAAATCGGCTCCGGTCCGCGAAATGCTTGACTTTGGCAACAAGGGGACCGGTACGAGCGACAACTCCCGTGTATCCGACAACTATGTCCATCTCAGGAACGTCACAATGATGAATGAACCACCTTCTGGTATCCCTCTCGATTTCCCACAGCATATCCGGTGCGGGTGTCCTGTCGATGAAGATGCCACGGCCGTGGGTGCAGGTGGATGTGTCTATCGGACTCGCTCTTCCTTGTACCTCTGACTCCACCTCGAAGCCTTTGCTCGCGACGTTTTTTTCTGAGAATTGACCCCTCATCTGGGAAAGGGCGGCCAATACCGCCACCGTCACAGCCGCTGAAGATCCAAGTCCCGAGCTTGAAGGCATCTCCGAGGCGATGTCGATCGCAATAGGTTCGGACCCCCACGCCTTTCGCACCGCAGAAGAGATGTAAGGATGATATCGATCGGAAAGCGGTTCCCCGTTGACTGAGAAACCGCTGGAAGGCGAGATTTTGCACTTCAGACGAAGGCTGATCGCCGTGGCGATAGCAGGCTGTCCAAAGACGACAGCGTGCTCTCCCATCAATATGAGTTTTCCAGGAGCCGAAGATGCGACCATCCAGACATCGATGCACTTTCCTGGATTAAACGATTTCTCCTTTCTGTCTATACTTCAATCCAGTCTCCAATAGGGACTTCTCCCCTCAATAGTGGCGAACCGGAAATGTCGCATTGGAATTGTGACTCGGAAAAGGAATCAGTGGAGAGAATAGGATGTCCCCTATAGTCAAAGTCGGTACGCGGGACATCGATCGAACTGTACCGAACGCGATCGACGAAGTAATCATTATAGAAAGAAGAGAGACACTGGAACATGGTGCGTTGAGGGCAGGAATCGCATCAGGTGAGAGACTTCCTATAGGTCGACTAGTTCGCTCCGACGGCCGCGCCATGATGAAGCACCTCCACTGGATCATGCTCAAGGAAACGGCTGAGCCGCCTGGTATGCGTCCTGGTTTGCTTCCTCAGAGTTTGTACACTGCAGCGGCTTCGTCCACGGTGAAGTTTGGGGTCTTCCCCTCCAAATCCTTTCTTGGGGAGTTCCACCACTTTTCCTCAAACGCCAGGACGGCATCGTTGAGTTCTTTCTCATTCTTGAACTTCAGACCTTTCTCCGACGCGAAATCGTCCTGGAACTTCTGCAGAAGATCGACGTTGTACTTCTGGTTGACCACAGTGATTGCAAGATAGTCATCTAAATTCCTTGCGAACAGAACCGACAGGTCCCCTGGCATTATGTCCATCACCATATCCAACAGAGCGTTCGACAGCGTCAGGAACATCAGTTCTCGTTTCGAATCCTCTGGCATGTCTTCTTCTTCGATGACCGAGGCCAAGCTACTGTACCAAACGTCCCTGAGCAAATAGGATCGAGAGGGATTCTTATCGAATAGGACCTCTTCGACAGCTACATCTTCCGATTCATCTTCTGGACCAGCCTTTTTCTTCTTTCTCTGCCCCTTCGATTTCTTTGAGTCTTCCCGTCTCACCATTCTTCACTCCTCCTGTTCCAGCGCTGCCGCAACTAGGTCGACCAGGTCCCGCACCCTCCAACTCGGAAAGTCGCCCGCCTTGATGCTGTCCTCTATGTTCTGCTCGCACCAGGGACAGCATGAGACTATTACTTCCGCCCCGGTCTCACGAACCATTTCCAGTCTTGTTCCCCCGATCGTCGTGGCTAGATTGGGTCTGGCAGTCTTGACACCACCTCCGGACCCGCAACATGCGCTGTTCTCCCGATTCCTGCTCATCTCCACAATCCGTACTCCTGGTATCGATTCAAGGACGCGCCGCGGCGGATCGTAGACGCCTCCAGCCCTTCCGAGGTGGCAAGGATCATGATACGTAACAGTGACATTGTTCTCAGGGACCTCGTTCAATTTCAACTTGCCGTTCCGAATCGCATTCTCCAATACCTCGGAGATATGAACAACCTCGATTCCGTAATCCCCGAACCATTCTCTGTAATCCTCCTTCCAGGCCTTGTAACAACCGGCGCATGTGACTACGACTCTCTTTGCCCCGGCCTTCTTCATTGCATCGATATTGGCTTCCGCCATCTCCTTGAAGAGGTCGATGTCCCCGACTCGCAACAAAGGGGAGGAACAGCATCGCTCCTCCTTTCCCAGATAGCCTATCTTTTCCCCCATCGCAGAATATATCTTCACGACATTCTCGACAAGGTTTTGCCTGAGAAGCGAAGGGGAGCAACCTGCAAAGAACATGGTCTCTGCGGACGAAGGGAGGCTGTAACTCTTTGCCCATCGTACCCTCTGTCCCCGAGGAGCCATCCAGGGATTCCAATAGTTGCGGATTGATGCGATGGCGACCTTGTGAGGGGGCAAGGGCGCCAGACCCTTTTCGATTGCTCTTGCTCGGAGCTTCTCCGTCGCCTTCTCGGGGATCTTGATCTCCTGGGGGCAGACGGCCCAGCAGTTCTTGCATGAGGTGCAATTGTAGGCGCCCTCGACAAGAGCCACAGACACCCTGTCCAGGATGTCCCTCTTGTCGCATGACAGTTCGGCGAGCTTTCGCATCGACATCGGACCCGCGTACTCGTCCCAGACCTCGTTGATCACTGGACAAATCGAAACGCATGCCCAACATTCAATGCAGCTTCTAAATTCCTTTATCTGTTCAATGTCCTCGGCAATTATCGTCTCTGGTCTTTTTGGCTTTGAATGGCGCTCAAGATATGGCCTGAGAGTCATGTACTTGTCGTATCCTCTGTCGATGTCCGTCACGAGGTCCTTTATCACTGGAAACACTCTCAAAGGCTCGATCGTGATCTCATCAGAGTCGGCTGGGACCTCTGTCTTGCAAGCTGGCCCTGGCTTGCCGTCCACCGTCACAGTGCATGATCCGCACTGATTCGCCCTGCAGACCCACCTGTACGCAAGTGTTCCGTCATAGTTGTCATGTATGTAATTCAGGGCGTCGAGTATCCTCATTCTCTCGACGTAGGGGACTTCGTAGATCGCGAACCTCGGAGAATCGTCTTTGTCAGGGTCGTACCTGAATACTCTGAATCGGATCATCTTCTCAGACAACCACATCACCTGCAATTGCGCTGGGTCTCATACGTGTAGCGAATATCGGGGAAGTCGTGATTTCCATCTTACCCGAAATTCCCTTCTTGAGATTGATGTTGACGAACCAGTTGGCGTCGTCCCGCTTGGGGAAATCCGAACGAAAGTGGGCACCCCTGCTCTCCTCTCTCGCCAATGCCGAGCGCACTATCGCTTCGCATACGAGGAGCATATGGGGAATTGCAATCGCGTCGCACCACTCCGGATTGTATTTCTTTCCGCCAGAGACTCCCAATTCATTGGAGTCTCTTCCGAGTCTCTCCAGCTCGCTTAGAGCGAACATGAGATCTTCACGATTCCTAACGATCCCAACATACTGCCACATCAGACCCCGTATCTGCTCCTTCATCGCCTGGGGCTTCTTCCCCTCTCTGAACATTGAATCCAGTCGGACGATTTCTCTTTCGACCTGTCCCCTGTCCAATTTCGGAGATGGTCTGCTCTTGGCCCAGCTTGCGGCACTCGATCCAGCTCGGGCCCCAAACACCTGTGTCTCCGCGAGAGCGTTTCCTCCCAGCCGATTGCCTCCGTGCACACCGGCCTCGGCCTCTCCTACTGGATATAGGCCTTCGACGGTCGTGGACCTGTTGTCCTCGACACGTATCTTGATCCCACCCATGAAATGATGAGCCGTCGGAGCGACCTCCATCGGCTGGCTAGTGATGTCCAGATCCGCAAAGATCTTGAACTGCCTGACCATCCTTGGGAGCTTCTTGATTATGTGATCAGGGCCTTTGTGAGTAATATCGAGGTACACTCCTCCCCTTGGTGTTCCTCTTCCGGCTTGTATCTCCGAATAAATGCTTCTGGCGACAACATCCCTCGGAGAGAGCTCCATTTGAGATGGATTGTATCTTTCCATGAACCGCTCTCCTTTTGAGTTCTTCAGAAGCCCTCCTTCTCCCCTCACAGCCTCGGTCACCAGGATACCTTTCGCAGACTCGGGAAAAATCATCCCAGTAGGATGGAACTGGACCTGTTCCATATCCATCAGCTCGGCTCCAATGTCGTATGCCATGGCGTAGCCGTCCCCAGTTGCCTCATCAGGATTCGAGGTCACTTGGTAGACTCTACCAGCACCTCCCGTCGCAAGAATCGTGGCCTTCGCTCTGAATAC
>JAJRAG010000189.1 GCA_028682925.1 Methanomassiliicoccales archaeon | reverse complement strand
TTGAGCAGGAAAGTGAGTCTCAAAAGGCAACTAAACTCCTTCGATGTCACGAACCTTGTGGTCGGGTCGACAATTGGGGCCGATGTATACGTGGCCGCACCGCTTGGTGCAAGACTCGTTGGGCAGCTTCCCTTGTCATTTGGCTCATAGCAAGCGCCATGTCGATTGTGACAGATTCCTCGCTCATAGCTTGCGTCATATCAAGCTGTTCATCTACCGCCACAAGGGAATTGAGAGGACATGGAGGCTTCAAGAACAAAGATCACCCGATTAGGCCGAACTAATTGACCCTTTCGAGTCAAACGTCTCTGGACTCGGATGAACCGAGTACAGAGCGATGGAAGTCCGAATCCCGGCGGATTTCAACTAGGAAAGCGACTTGGACAAGAATTGTTGGCGGGCCCGGTGGTACTTGCCTCTAACTAGGGGCAGATACTGCCATCTTGCGCCAGACAGGTGCGTGAAAGCTCGTGGGTTCAGATCCCGCCCGGTCCACGACGAATTTTGTCCGGGTCCTTTTCTGCCTGGCTTTCGACGGGCTCCTGACCATAAGGCTGATTCCATGTCTGCTTCTAACTGTAATCTTGTGGCTATCAGTGAGCTGGTGAAAGCAATTCCCGTGACTTGAGTAGCTCTACCGTTCTCGTTGATAAGTCGGTCAAGGCGGGGAGGTATCTGAGACATCATCATCGTCATCTGAGTCCAAGTCAGCAACAGCATGTATCTCGTCCGCATCGTAAGAGAACTTCAGGTAGTATCCTATCTTCTTCCTCAGCTTCTCTGATGTAATTCCGGCCTCTTTGGAAAGACGGAGAGTGATCGTCTTTTCATCTCCCTCATCCTCCTCAGTTCCGTCAGGAATGCGTTCCTCTGCGTGTTCTGTGATGGTCACCATATCATCTTGCACTGAAACAAGCCTGTGGGTTGAACCGTATTTCTCCGCCCAGCGTTGCGGTTTCAGTTCAGGGCAGCTCTTCGAGTGACCTTCCGCTAATCTCGCTATATTGCTTAGGGATCTCTCGCTCCTTGCGATAACCTTGGCGCACTCTATGCAAAAAACACTGTCGCACTCTTCGCAATGCCCTACGATGGGGTCATCTATCGCCTTGATAAGGGGGCACTCCCCAAACTCGGGGTGACGCTCCTCCTCATCGTAGAAGCAGTCGTGCGTATTCTGACTTCCGCATCGCGGACAAGGACCGACCATGACGGTGGAGATGAAAGCCCTTTTGTTTAGGTCGTCTGACGACATTTTATATCTCTGCTGGCGGACCGGGTTAGGTTCCGACGTGCCATCATAAATTAGTTCTTCATGGTAACCAATGGTTGACGGCTATACGTCAAGGATGGGAGACCGCCGCCAGACTCGCCACCTACAGGACCGCTGACGGCAAGTATTCACAACTTCCCGAGCGGCCACCACTGACTGCAGGCGAGGCCAAACCAGAACCAATCGACCTTACGGCGCCAGACGAGAACTCTAAAGATTGACGTGCTACGAATACTATAGCGACAGTGGAACGTGCCTTCCTGAAGCGGATATTCGGTGGGTATACAACATCCTAGGAACACGAGCAAATGCTTCTAATGAGGTGAACGGAATAATGAAATTGCTTTCCAGGAGAACATGATTGGTTTCCTCGGGGCACGAGATGTTGCGTCGAAAACGGAAGTTATCTGTTCACTCTGTACTAGAGAATCTAAAGGAAGAGGACCTACGGTCGTTGTGCGGTGAGGCTGTCCTCAAGAGAGGATTCGACTACTATAGGCAGAAGCGTGTCCTGCACCCTATTATTGACAATGATCACATGCATGCGGACGTTGCTGGAAGCTCTTATGAGCCCTACAGAGTCGAAATCAGAGCCAAAGGCAACAATATCAAAGATCTGAGTATATCATGTACATGCCCGTATGATGATGGGGTATGCAAGCATGCGATAGCCCTTCTCTACACTTGGATAAGGGCTCCCTCGATCTTCTCAAGCACTAGACTTCTCGATATGAACCTTGAGAGATTAAGCAAAGAGCGGTTGTTGAATATTCTTCGGAGACTTCTCGAAGAAGAACCTTCTCTCATCTCAATAATCAAATTCTACTCGGATATTGACCTTGGAGAATCAGGAGATATCGGAAGAATACGCAATGAGTTGGACGAAATCTTTGGCGGATACGTAGACTACAGGAGCTTAACCGGTTTCATGAGAAAGTTGAATTGGGTAAACCAGATCGCTGAGGAACTCGCTTCGAAAGGAGACTACGAAAAGGCCGACACAATTTGTAGCCTCATCGTTCAGAAGTGCGCTAAGGAGGGTGGGATCGTCGATGACTCCGATGGAAGCTTGGGAGAATTCTTGGATGGCGTTGTCACGCTCTATGGAGAATGTGTTAAGGCGACAATGGACACCGGGGATAAGAAGAAGCAATTCCTAGACTCTTCTCTCTCTTTGTATTTGAATGAAGGCACAGCCTACGAGGATTGTGTTGAAGACCTGATCGTCACTGTCTTCAAATATGATTTGGCATACCTTGAACGCTTCCTACTGGAGAGACTTGAGGAAGCGCTCGATCCAAGAAGTCGTCCTCATGGGCGCCGAGAGAGGGTTAGACGGTTGGAGGCTATCTTACTCGACGTGTATGAGAAGCAGGGAGACTATCAAAGGTACATATCGCTTTGTAGGCGAAGGCTTTCAGACTACAGCCAAATGCATCTCGTCGAGAAACTTGAAGAATTGGAGAGGTATGAAGACGCACTTCAAGTTTGTGACCAGGAGATCAAAGGTGGAAAAGACAGAGGGTACTTCCACAAGGAAAGGAACATGCTGTTTGAAAAGCTAATGACACGCGACCGAAAGTAGCCATTGCACCAAAAGGGTGCTACGAGATTTCGCATGAGACTGTAGATTTCCATCTGTTGATCCGAACCCAATTCTAGCGGTAATATTGTGGCGGGCCCGGTTAGGTGACATTTCACGTTTTGAACCAACGAAATCCTTGCGGACGGATACTACGCAAAATGTCCGCAAGATATACGCGGACAGGGCGAGAGAGACGCCACGTTTAGTGGGCCTGAAGCACTTGCCAGCGGCTTCAGGTTCAGGTTCGGGTTTGATTCTTCACGGATTCGCTACTGCTGGAATGACTTCATGTCCACGCAGAATCCTGAACCGTTGGCCAGATAACCCGCCGACCCGCCCTCAGGGCACTCTCAACGTCGAATCTGTCAAAGACCTGGTTCCAGTCTACAGCAGGTCATTGCCGCATAGCAGAACCGTAGTGTGTCGGAAATTGCAGAATGCCCTTCTGTCTCATGCTACTTGGACGGGTACAGCCTTCCTGGAGCGCATTGTGATTCTTGTGAGATTGCTCAGGACCTCGCTTGCGTCAAGTATCTCTATGAGCAGGGGTTTTCCACGCTTGGTGAAATGTATCACGAATGGGCCCATCTCTTCAGCATGGTCGACTTTGCCCTTGCCCACGTGGATGAGAAGTGCGTCTGCGTTCCTATCGTAGCTTGCTTTCATACCGTGCTCTCCTTGCAGGATAGAACGTCACGACTGATATTTCCATTCTGTTTCTCAAAGATGACGCATAGGACGTGGGTCGAGTTCAGCGGACCTGTAGCCATCAGCCTGTCTTTCCAACCGCGCCCGATGATGGAGGGCTTTCTGACAATCTCCAAGACCTTGTGTTCTTCAACCTCCAAGCCCAGATCTCTGAGGACCTTGAACTTGCGCCTTGCATGATCGGTGAACCGAATCAAGTGTCCCCCACTCCTGCCGTACGCGACTCAAGACGGAGAAACACCTCTTCCACACATCCACCAATAACGTTTGGCATTTTCTGTTCTTCGAATATGGCAATTTGGCGGGCCCGGTGGGATTCGAACCCACGGCCCCCGGCTTGCCTCGCTCTGTTGCAGGCCTAGAGGGCCGATGCTTTGGACACCCGGATTTCGGATCTTCGGGTGCTGTCCAGGCTGAGCTACGGGCCCGTTACGCGCACACTAGACCGCTACCCATATCTGCTTTCTTCTCTGCCGCTTCATAAGCACACGAAATCCGAAGCTGATTTCGGCGGCTTTCTACTCCACGTAGATCGCGGGGCGGAATGGTTGAGCTGCTTGGGCACGACCTTTCGGGTCGTGTCTCTTCTCGTCCGTTTCGCCATTAACCCTAACCGTGCACTTGAATTCCTTGCTTAGGAATCCTACGGCGTCTTCGAGCGCTTCTCGCTCGTTGATCGTTCCAAGTCTGCGTCTTTTCTCCTGCATGTCAGGTGCCGTAGCCTGCAGATCCTTTGCGAGTCTCGGAGCGAGCTTCGACACCTCCTTCATTTTCTCCTTGAGGGCAGGGTCGGCCGATGCGGCCTTCATCAGCTCCGGCACGCCCACAGAACCCTTGGATGCCATCTCCAATGCTTTCAGATAGAGGTGCCACTTCCAGTCCGCCGCATTGTAGAGGTAGAGCTTCTTCACGCTCATCCCGGTTGTCTTGAGGATATTCGCAACATCCTCGACCGTCGTCCGGACAAGGCTTTCAACTTCCTCCGCTCTCTCATCCATCAGCGTCGTATCAGGTTGCGGCCACTCTGCCCTTGAGACGAAACCTTTCTTCCCCATCAGGCTCCAGATCGCCTCAGAAACGAACGGCGTGAACGGCGCCATGAGGCGAACGCGCACGTCCAACACCCGCGAAACAACCTCAGGATTCACTCCTGAACGAGCTCCAGCTCTCCTCATATACCACGAAAGATCCTGCTCAAGCTCGTACATCGCATGATGAACGGCCTCCCGGGCCCGCAACTTGTCCATTGCGGCGGTCGTTTCCCGGATACAGCTCTGAAGCCTGCTGACCATCCACCTTTCTTCGTTGCCGCCGTATGCTCCGGCGCTCTTCACAGGACTCGCCTCAACAATGGATTGAGCGGAGGCGTACATTCGCTCGATTCTCTCGCGCAGGGAATCGGCCGATTGATGGCTGAACTCTACATCTTGGATGAGTTCGGCAGCTGAAACGGTTGATAGTCTGACTGCGTCGGCACCGTGCTGAGCGATCGCGTCACGGAGTGGAATGATGTTGCCGAAGGATTTGGACATCTTCGCGTGCTCCATTAGCACGCTCCCGTTAGTGACTATCTGGCGAGGCCACCCCTCCGGTGGAAATATGGCGGCATGGTTGAAGATGTAGAACGTCAGGTGGTTTGGTATCAGATCACGCCCCGA
>JAJRAG010000041.1 GCA_028682925.1 Methanomassiliicoccales archaeon | reverse complement strand
CAGCGGTCAGTGGGTATCTGTCCCAGTCCTTGAACGGCTTGAATCCTTCGAGATCCCTGTGCCTAATGACCGAGCGAATCATCCATCCGTAGTCGATTTCCAGGTAATCTAGGTCCCGAGGGACGAAAGTCAGAGCATTGATCATCGTCTTGCCATTGTTCCTCCAGGTGAGATTCGGGACCCGGGTCAAATCATCTCCCGACTCCAGCGCACCCATAAGCCTCGATAGCGGCACCTCGGTGGAATCGCCCCTCAGCACAAGATCCACCTGAGGATACGACATCAGCTCCTGGTGGAAATAAGAGGATGATAGGCCTCCCATCAGAATCTTCGACTCGGGATGCATCGACTTCAGAAGTCGAGCGACCTCGAGCGATCCATGGGCATGAGGGAGCCAATGAAGATCGATCCCAAAAACATTGGCATCCAGGTTGCGCAATAATGCCTCGGCGTCGAGGTTCTTGTTGTTGAGCATCATGCTGGCCAGATTGACAATACGGATCCTGTAACCATCTCGATGCAGCTGAGTAGCCATCGTGGTGAATCCGAAAGGGTACATCTCGAAGACGGGGGTAGATGGTACGAGGTCGCTGACCGGCCCGTAGAATATCGATTCCCTCCGAAAATCATAGACGCTCGGAGCGTGAATAAGGATGAGATCCTCTTTTGACAGACCGGAACCTCCTACGAAGGTGTTGGAGAGCGCGTACTCTACTTAAACGCTCACTTGCCGAACCTTCGCCGCCTAAGCTGATAAGACCTTATCGCCCTTAGGAAATCTATCTTCCTAAAGCCTGGCCAGTAAACATCGGCGAAGTATAATTCAGCGTACGCGAGCTGCCACAGCAGGAAATTGGAGACCCTCTCTTCTCCAGACGTCCTAAGCACAAGATCCGGATCTGGAAAATCTGCAGTGTACAAGAAGTTTGAGAAAACTTTCTCATCAATCTCGCTGATATCCAAGTCCCCGCTCTTTACTTTCTCTGCAACTCGCCTTATTGCCTGGATTATCTCCTGGCGGCTACCGTAGGCAATCGCTATGTTGTAGAAGTACTGATCATATCCGGCTGTCTTGTCGGTCGCGTACTTGATGGCATTCTTCACATTATCCGGAAGGAGTTCCATCTGGCCCAGGACAGTGATCTTGATCTTGTGTTTGTGAATCCTTTCATCGTCTCCCAGCTTGTAGAAGTTGTCCTCGAACAACTTCATAAGCGATCTCACTTCTTCGGGATCTCTTTCAAGGTTCTCAGTGGAGAATGCGTAGACCGTGAGTATTTTGATGCCTAGCTCAAGGCACCATTCCATCATTTCTTCCAGCTTATCCTTCCCTTTGATGTGTCCGTCCGTCGGCTGGAGCCCGAACTCCTTTGCGAACCTCCTGTTGCCATCCATAATAATGGCTATGTGAGAAGGAATCTTGCTTTCCCTAACCTCTTTCAGTAGCCTTTTCTCGTATGTCTGGTATGCTGTGGTGGATATGACCCGGGAGATTTCGCTTCTAATTTGTAGTGCCTCCTGGACATGATAGAGGTCTCATCATATTGTCTCTAGATATCTACTTTTCTAGACTACTTCTCGAAGTCCTCGGGCAGTGACGCTGCACGGATTCCGAGATCGAAGCAACCTATCCCCGCTACTGCTCCGATCGCTCCCCTCTTGCCAGTTATCTCCACCAAACGAACATCATTTTTCTCTGCGGCATCTCTAGCCATGTCGATCGTCAGTATCGTCTTCTTCGCTCGAAGACCGTACTCGACGAGATTCTGGGGAATCTTCAATCCCTGGAAAATCGCTAGCGTCGTGTTTTTTGACAGCGTGTTCTCTTTGACGTATTTGACGATATAATCGGTGAGTTTCTGGACGTCCCTCTCCTCGACTGCGAATGAGACAGCGACAGAGACGCAGTTCGTTGTCTTCTCAGGAACATTGGGGTTCAGCTGAACTATCTTGTGTTCCAGGAAATGCCCGAAAGGGCTGGAGCGTCCAGCCTTGAGCATCATCACCCATGAGGCTCCCTTTTCCTTCGTGTCCGTGTCGTCGACAGCGAATACGATGCGAATCATCTTGGGTGTGGTGATTGTGACCTCGATGGCGTGCGACCCACCGATCTTGAAGTCATCTGGGTACTCAGCCTCGTAAGTTCCAGGACCCTGAGGCAGGCATGCTCCGACGCCGACGCTCGCGCCAGCAAGTCCGACCCACGTCGTCTTTATCCGATCTCCTTCGACCCGGAGCGCTTTCAAACCCTGACCTCCAAGATCCTTGGAGGCCGGTCCGAACCTCACCTCCCTTTCGCCGATGATTGTGTCCATGATCAGGGTCGTCCCTTGAACCCTGATGTCCGTGATCGCTCCCCCGGCCCGCCTTCTGTTCACCGCATCCCATTCAACAGGTCCCTGCGCGATGCAATCCTCTATGATCTGGCCGATACCGTTTGCCTCATCGACTAGTGTCACTACTCCCTTACAGAACAACTTCCCGTATCGCTCTACCAGTTCATCCGGAGTCAGTATCTTCGACATTCCAATTCCCCTCCAAGTTCCCGGCTGGGTGATAGGCATGTCCTTGCTATATTTAATCACTTTCGTGAGACACGCCCAATGAATCTCGAAGGTAGATCGGCAATCTCCAGCATCAGAGGGGATTCGCTAGTCCGGTCCTTGTAGACCAGGTATTTTCCTTTCACACATATCGTATCGCCCGAGTGAAATCCGGCGATTCGCACAAGCTTTGGAGGATGAGCTGGCAACTCTCTTGTCGGATATCCATCAAGAATCTCAATCTCGCTCCTAACGTCCTTTCTCCATCGTCTTATCCTCTCGATGAGATCGCTATGAATCCTCTCAATCTGATTCCTTGATGGAGGGATAGTGAGCCATTTCGCGAAAGCTATAGAATCGATTGATTGTTTTGCGCCCAATTCACGAGAGATCCATTTCTCCGACTTTCTCGCCTCCATTCGATTCTCGCAGTCGACAAGGGGTGCTATCGCATCCGCACCCTGTTCGATACCCCTCTTACGGAGCCTGGATTCGCTCGTCATACCTATTTTCACAAGATCCCCGGTGAAGGCAGCGTACACGACATGCCTCCTTCTGCAAAAATCGCAGTCGCACTTGTCGCCACTGCAACGAGGCTCGAATATGCATTCCTGGATCGGTATCCAGGACGATGCGCATGATGGGCATTGAGAGAAGCTTCTCACAATGGAATTGCCTGGACAAGGATGATAACCATCTTCATCCAAGCGACCGACGCATCTCCTGTCATCCGAGATTATCATATCAGCGCAAGAGAGCTCGATTTCCGTCAATTCGTCCTCTTCGGGTGAGTAGGCCTCCAAATGTGGGGTGAAATCGTCCCAATAGAATGAAATAATGTGATTTGGCAATTTGATCCGCTCCCCTTCAACAAGAAGGCGATCGGCCCGGGTGAACATCGATTCATAGTCTCAGGGACGGATATTCAAACTATCGGTCTCCTGGATGAAAATGAGAAATGCGGGATGGAAGCATAGTGTCTCAACGGTTAAAAGGCCAAGTCCGAGTGCCTTTGAAACTCATTCTTACTCAGCAGGGGGTTCCTGCTCGGGAACTGCTCTTTTCAGATAGGCGGGGGGTACTTCTCGAGCGAGAAAGACGGTCTTTCCTGCCTTTTGGATCTCCAGTCCGTCCTCAATTGCCTTCCTGGTATCAATTGCTAGTATTATTGGTGAGTCGGTCCTTACCGAACCGGCAGCGAAGGCGTCCTGGTATGTCTTAGAAAGATGGACGAGCTTTCTGTCGGAGGGTTTCAGTCCCGTTTCAAGAATGATGTCCGCTTCCTCAGGAGTCGTTGGGTAGAACAACCTGTCCGGTATGTTCTCTGTGGGCAGTTTCAGGTCGAGATCGAGCGTGTGCCCGTAGGTGGCCCTTATCAGGTCGTTGCTCACCTGATACCGTCCTTTCGGGTCCGTCTCGATTATCGCGATGATATGATGTGGACGGATCCAGTGGTATCTTCTCTGATGAGTTCTCAGCGCGGCTATGAAATCCCGAAGGTTGACGAATCCCTGATCATCCATCTGGAGCCCGAACTTCTCAGGGAAGTGCCTAAGCGTGCCTGCCATGGTTCTGCCTATCTGTTCAAGCTCCTGCTCGTTCATCAGGAATTTTCCATCATCTCCGCAAATGGGGCAGCTTTCACCGCGGAAATATCCGTGTTCCTTGCATTCTCTAAGCATTTCTGAATGATGAATCAGATATCTTTCTTTAAGGCTTTCCATTGAGCGCACCGATGAGTTACGAGATTAGTAGATCCACCTAGCATGTTCTCGATAGGTGGAGGGAAATGAAGTCCTCAGCATCGCATCATTGATGTTCAGTGGTCCTCTCGGCGGAAATCACGGTATTCTTTATCAGCATGACAATAGTCATCGGCCCGACACCCCCTGGTACGGGCGTAATGGCGGAGGCTTTCTCCTTGACGGCTTCGAAGTCGACGTCGCCGACCAGCCTATATCCCTTCTTCGCCGACGAATCGTCGACTCGGTTCACTCCGACGTCGATGACAACAGCACCATCCTTGACCATGTCTGCTTTTATGAACTGCGGAACCCCCATGGCAGCTATGACGATGTCGCCCTGCCTGGTGATGGAGGGCAAATCCTTCGTCCTGGAGTGACACACTGTGACCGTCGCATTCGCGCCTTTCTTCTTTTGCATCAGAATGGCAGCGACTGGCTTCCCAACGATGTTGCTTCTACCTACCACAACAACGTGCTTTCCTTCTGGACTGTTGCCACTCCGGATCAGCAGCTCCTGAACCCCATGAGGTGTGCAGGGCAGGAATCCGGGATCACCGATGAGCATTTTCCCGACGTTCACGGGATGGAAGCCATCCACATCCTTTTCAGGACTTATCCTGTCCAGAATCTTCGTCTCGTCTATATGATCCGGCAATGGTAGTTGCACCAGAATCCCATGAATCCTCGGATTTGCATTGAGGTCGTCGATCAGCTTCAGAAGATCGTCTTCCTTGTGGTCCGCCGGCAGCCTTATCGTTTCGGAATATAGACCGAGTTCCTCACAGGCCTTCCCCTTCATTCTTACATAGACTTGCGATGCTGGATCATCTCCAACCAAGACGACAGTCAATCCAGGAATGACTCCCTTCGATTTCAGCCCAGCTATGCTCTTCTTCAGTTCATTGCGAATCTCACTGGCAATCTCATTGCCATCGATGATCTTGGCCGGCATCCTACCACCTTGTTTCGGTGTGGGTAGATGTGAGACTTTACTTAATGCTTTTTCAGTTTCTATGAGAAGTAGTGGAAGAGGCTCGAACAACGACAATGTCTCATCATCCAATCATTGTGCAATTATTCTTATATGTCAATCCGTATTCGTCGAAAAAAGGGAGGGAGACTTTCTTTGAAGAGCGACATCGAGATAGCCCAAGGAGCAGATACTCGACCGATTGTTGACATCGCAGCAAGAATTGGATTGGCTGCGGACGATCTGGAGTTTCATGGAAAGTACATAGCGAAGGTCCATCTGGAAGTACTGAAGAAGTTCGCCGATCGATCTCAAGGGAAGTACATTGACGTCACAGCCATCACCCCGACCCCTCTCGGTGAGGGCAAGACGACTACAACCATTGGTCTGGTCCAGGCACTTGGCACGGAACTTGGAAAGAGCGTTGCCGCATGTATTCGACAGCCTAGCATGGGCCCGACATTCAACATCAAAGGGGGAGCAGCTGGAGGAGGATACAGCCAGATCATCCCGATGGAGAACTTCAATCTTCACTTGACTGGTGATATTCACGCGATCACTGTATCTCATAATCTCGTTGCGGCCGCCATCGACAGTCGAATGTATCACGAAAGCACCCAGACAAACGAGCAATTGCAGAGAAAAGGTCTGACCCGTATTGACATCGACCCGGAGACGATAACGTGGAATCGGGTCGTGGACGTCTGCGACCGCAGCCTGAGGGAGATTCAAATCGGTTTCAACGATGCTATGAGAGAGGACGGCACGCCGAGCCCCATATTTCCGAGGAAGACTGGATACGACATCAGCGTGGCGAGCGAGCTTATGGCCATATTGGCACTCACGACGAGCCCGCAGGATATGCGTCAGAGAATAGGTCGCGTCGTCATCGGACTTGACCGGAAGAGTATGCCTGTCACGCTGGAGCGGCTCAGGATCGCAGGCGCCGTTATGGCGCTTATGAAAGATACGATCATGCCTAACCTTATGCAGACGCTCGAAGGACAGCCAGCTTTCGTGCACGCAGGGCCGTTTGCAAACATTGCGCACGGTAACAGCAGTATCATAGCCGACCAGATTGCACTGCGATGTGCCGACTATGTCGTCACTGAGAGCGGCTTCGGCGCCGATATTGGCATGGAGAAATTCTTTGACATCAAGTGTCGTTACTCCCGTCTGACTCCAAATGCGGTCGTCCTCGTTGCTACGGTGCGCGCATTGAAGATGCACGGCGGAGGCCCGAAAGTGAAACCTGGAGTTCCGCTAGACAAAGCCTACACGAACGAGAACCTGGACCTTTTGGAGATTGGACTGGGAAACCTTGGAGCCCACATAAGGAACGCCCGGCGATTCGGAATACCCGTGGTCGTCGCGGTCAATGCGTTTGAGACCGATACGACTGCCGAACTGGAAATGATACGCAAATATGCCGTCAAAGAAGGAGCAGAAGACGCAGCGAAATGTACGCACTGGGCCGATGGCGGAAAAGGGGCGAGGCAACTTGCGAAGCTGGTCGTAGAAGCATGCAAGAGACCATCACAATTCAAGTTCCTGTATCCACTCGAATGGTCAATAAAGAAGAAAATCGAATGCATTGCCACTGAGATCTACGGCGCCGATGGGGTAACATATACACCACTGGCTGAGAAACAGATAGAGTCTTACGAGAATGCTGGGTTCGGGAGGTTGCCAATCTGCATGGCGAAGACCCACCTCAGCCTGAGCCACGATCCAGACTTGAAGGGCGTTCCAAAAGGATTCTCAATACCGATCAGAGAGGTCAGAGCGAGCGTGGGAGCTGGCTTCATATATCCGCTACTGGGAAAGATGAGCACCATGCCGGGCCTAGCATCGCATCCCGGCTACATGGACATCGACGTGGACGAAAAGGGCAACATCAGAGGTCTGTTCTAGACCCGCCTCAAAATGTGTCCGTTCGAAGAAACAGTACCAATTCGATTCTTCCTCATCAATCCAAGATGAGGTGATCGATGTCGTCAATCGCCCATTCGTTCTTCGATGTACTCCTCGATGGTCATGAACTCGATGCCACGGTCGATCGCTCCCTGGATGATCGTACGGACCCATTTCATGTTGTCCGATGCTTTCTTCTCAGATAGCAGGCCATCATTGTAGCTCTCGACCATATGCCAGCTGTGAGTCGCAAGAACGAGAAGACCGGCGCTGAACTTCGAGACCATGTACTCGTAATCGCTGATGTTCCTCTCCCTTTCGTGAAGAGACCAGAGATAGGAGACAAGTTTCTTTCCTTCCTTGTCAGACCCTGAATAGATGGGTGCTTCAATCAAAGGACCGAACACCCTGTAGGGATACACCTCACCCCTATCCTGTCTGCGGACTATGGATGAATCATAGATATAGCCTTCCTGTGCCAATAGCCGCAGAACGCTGTCATCGATGTGAAGATATGGCGCACGAAAACCTACAGGTCTGCGTTTCAAGACCTCCTTCAGGGAATTGGCACCACCGACGATTATCTCCTCGATTTGCTGCGTGGTGAGCCTTACGCGGCTATCGGCGCCGGTGAGATCTTCGTGCATGATGCCGTGCGCGGCGATCTCATGTGATCGAAGAAGGCTCCTCAAATCAGTCGTCTTGGATATCTCCCTGGCAGTCTCGGCCTCGATGAAGAACGTCCCATGGATCCCAAGATCCTCGAGAATCGAGACGATCAGCTTGAGTCCTTTCGCCGCCGACTTGAACCTTGGAGAGTCATTCCCATCCCTCTCTCTAGAGACCCCGCCGATTCTGCCCTTTTCCGCTAAGTTGACGTCCCTGTCGACGTCCACAGTCATGGCGGCGCAGCGCATCGTATGCAAATATGCATGATAATAGATAACAATTGTCGCGGATGTCACGCCAACTTAGGAACCGGATCAGTAAGGATAGGGAACCGATATCCAGGACGTTGCGACGGTCCAGCGTCTCGCACAACCTATTTATAATATGCATCTTGTTCGTAAACCCCATGCCACTCGACTCCCGTTCCCAGACCTTTCGATATCACGAAATGAAGTCTCAGTGCTGCACCTCAGGGAGGTGCTGAGTTGGCGCAAGTCCTGATAGTGGGTGGGGGAACGGCTGGAATCACCGTGGCGCTCGGCCTTGCGAAACGAGGCATCTTCTCGACGATAGCGGAGAAATCACCGACGATTGGAGGACGGGTGTCGGAGCTATGTTGCAAGGGTGTTACCGAGTGCGTCAGATGCGACGTCTGCCTTTCAAACGACAAGATTAAGGATCTAGTTCAGTCTGATTTCATAAGGGTCCTTACGGACACGGAACTGGTCCGAGT
>JAJRAG010000188.1 GCA_028682925.1 Methanomassiliicoccales archaeon | reverse complement strand
GACTTCAGTCCGGAAAGAAATGACGGAGGTTCACCCGAGATAGATCGGTCCAAGCCTCTTGGTGTAGGTCCACAGACTGTCGGTCTGGGCCTCCTCTCTTGCACGCGTGTACTGCTCAATCTGAGCGTCCATATCATCTGCAAGACTTACGACGACCGCCTCTGGGAATTGAGGTTTCTTGGGAGATCCCTGCTCTGGTTTCCCGTGATGACTCAGAATCATGTGTGCAATCTTCAGCTTGAGATTATCAGGAAAACCCGGGATACCCTCACAAGACCTCATGGCCATTTCAGCTCCAGCAACAAGATGACCTCTCAACATGCCATCTACCGATTCGTCGATGTTCGTGGTAACGGAGTACTCCACCACCTTCCCGATATCGTGAAGGAGGGCCCCCGTAAGAAGGAGATCTTTGTCAAGCTTTGGATAGATACTTGAAAGGAAATCGCATATGAATGCAACATTCAACGTGTGTTCGAGCAATCCACCGATCCAATTCGCATGGATCGATATCGAAGCAGGTGCCCGCTTGAACTTCTCGACAAACTCGGGGTCTGAGTAGAATGAGTGGAGCATTCGGAGGAGATATTGATTCTCAACCTTGTCTACATAGCAATTCAGCTGTGTCATCATCCAATCGACATCCTTCTCGCTGCTGGCAACAAAATCCCCATACTCATATTCCTGCGAGGTGACAGGTCGAACGAACCCTCCGCTTCCGAGGTTCACTGAGATCTCTGTGATGTCCTTGTAGATTCCCGCCTGCCCTCTTATTCTGACCACATCACCAGCTTTGAACGACTCGTATTCCTTGCGAACCGCTGTCTCATCGGGAGTACCCCAAAACTTCACATTGATCGCTCCTGTGCGATCGGCGACTCTGACCTCAAACATCAGTCCGCCCGCATACCTTTTGGGTGGTTTCTTATATTTCACCGAGAAAACGTCCTCTACCTCGTCTCCCGCCTCGATGTTTGTTACAAACTGGATCTTGCCTGACACGGTCATCTCCCCCAGATTACTATGAATGAACGACTTGATACCACTATCGCATCACCTGTCGCTGTTCGAACATCGTATGGATGCAGACTAAGTTCCCACAATCTTCCCTGTGGCTACCTTCTTCAACCAATCCTCTGCAGTTCTCCAATTGGGGTACATCCTCTCCCTGACCCTGAAATCCCGATCGTGACCGGAAGTAAGAGATGCCAATCCGGATTCCAGGTGAAGAATCTCGTGATAGAGCACATACTCCGCGACGAAGTCAGGTATCGAAGGAGTGTCGAGAACTGAACTGATCCCGATCACTCTCATGATGACACTGCAGTATCCCACCCTGTGGGCATTTTGACTGACGGTCCAACTTAGCACTGCATCGAAGGAATCTTGACTCAACCCCTTGTCCTTTAGACTCGCATGGATTTCTTTTAGGTTGAGAAATCGACCTACAGGGGAAAGAGACAGATTTCTGCTTCTCTCGAGGTAGAGTGGGCGATTCATCGAGATGAACTCCTCGGATTGCAGCCAGGACCTCAATCTATCTGTGTAGACCTCCCTTCGCCCTTTATTGGATATCCGTGAGAAAAGGCATCTTGAGAAGTCCTCAAGGACGCCTGCATCAGCATTTTGGAGGTAGTCAGATATCTTGAACTCTGTCCTACCTCCGCTGCGGCACCACGTGCTCTTGAATTCCTTGAACGGATAGAACCTTGCGCGAACATCATTGCAACCATGTTCCCTGCCTATCAGACGAAACATGTCATTGACAATCGAATCTCTTGCAGATATCAATCGGACACCTCAGTGCGAGACATCAACATGAAACCTCCGTTGGTCTCGCCAACAACCCGAGCGCTTCATGCCCGTATAGCCAGTTGGTGTACAGGCATAGTACAGAACATGAGTCTCAATTGGACATCAGACCTCAGACTCTCGCCTGTTGCGAACAAGAATAATCGTCCAGTATGATGTCATCACCTTCTCAGCTCAATAAAATCATATACTCTGGAAAACAATCGCCCTCCGGGATGGGCAGCTTTTCCAGGGACAAGAGGGACGTTCACCTCATTACCCGAGGAAATGTCGACGGGATTGTGTCTGCAGCGATCTTCCTCGACATCTTCCCTACGGCTCGCGTTTCATTCGTCACATCGCCGACTGCGGGAACCAAGATCCTCTCCAAGGATGAACATTCGAGCAAGGTCTTCCTTGCAGATCTAGCAATTGTGCCAGAGTTGACCAGATTGATAGAAGAGAGAAGGAATTCCCAGGAGATACATGTGATAGATCACCATCAGCCGTCATCTCTACCTAAGACCATAGAAGATCTATGTCTCATAACGTCGGGCATGAGCGCGGCGGGAGCGATGCACAGACATTTCGCGCCGAAAGACCACATGAAGAAGCTTGTTGCCATTGCGGACCTGATGGAGTTCTGCGACACGGAGCTGCTTCAGGAACAAGCTGAAACTCACGGACTCTGGCGCCTTGAAGAGGAGGCCAAGATTCTCGACTATTCATGGAGGTTCAACATAGAAGATGACATCTTCCGACTCCATGCGAGCTCCCACTTGGCTAGAGGATGTTGGCCGTCCGAAGTCGGTCTTATCAAGCGCAGGTATCTCCAAGTGCTTAACGAAAAACGCTGGCCGAGAGCCCTCGCCAGAGTCGAAAATGGTGTCAGAATCGACGGCCCCGTGTGCATACTTGAGTTCAAGGAGAAGCGCCGATCATTGCATGGATTCGGCACGAGAGCGCTAGTCGAGGTGGCGAAGGAACACAGATGTAGCTACGCTGTAATGATAAATGAGAGGCAGGAGCATTCGTCGGTTTCGATGAGAGCTCTCAGCATTGGTGGTATTGACTTGGGAAGATTCACGGAGGAGTTCACATCAATTCATGGACTTGGTGGAGGTGGTCACCCTACCAGCGCCGGGGCAAGAATCCCGACCGAGCTCACTCCTCTCTTTGTTGAGGAGTTTCAGGCTCTTGTAAGTCGGAACGACGCTCTCCATCGAATGGAATAGAACTGGGAGCCATGTCCGTCCCGACCACTCTCTTGTAGACAAGGACTGGGCACTTGGCCGTTTGAGCTATTCTGTCTTGTATTGGTCCGAAAGCGAACTTCTCCCATCGCTTGGCAGCACTTGCACCAATGATCAGGAGATCATAGTCCATTGATTCCGCCACCACCCCGCCGATGATCGATTCTGGTCTGATCTCCTTTGTGATCACCGGCGCACCAGCGGACTCGACGATGTCCTTCAATCTCTTCGAGTACTCCCGGGCCTTGGTGAGGTACTTCTCGTTCACCACGACGTTGAGTATGGTTACCCTTGATTTCTCAGCGACGGCGATGTCGGCGGCGACCTCGGTCGCTCTGCTCACGTGCCACAGACCACCAGAGAGAACAAGGATGTTGTCTGGCTTTATTCTCTCCTCGGCCTTGAGGACGATGACATCGCAAGGAGTCTGCCTGAGTATTGCGTCCATCTTTCTACCGAGGGTCCTCTTCTTCGTGCGTGTGTACCCTTTCCACCCGATAAGAATGATGTTGGCGGCCTCCTCCTTGGCTGTGTCGATGACCGCCGTCACGACCTCGTGGGAGACCGACACCAAAGCTCTTGAGGACACACCTCTCAACTCAGCGTGAGTCTTCAGCTTCTCGAGCATCTTCTTTCGTTCCTCGATCGATTTGCTATCGACCGCATCTAGGGGGACCGAGGTGGGCACCTCCAATACGGTCATCAACAGCAGCTCACCACCATGCTTCTCGGCCAGGAGACAACCCAGATCAACCAATGGTGTGGCCTTCGGATCATCGATAGGTATCAGGACCCTGTAACGTTCGAGTTCCATCTGGCTGAGCGGTACTCTCACTGGGGCCTCGACCTTCTCGATCTCTTTCCTCCCTCTGGCGAAGTAGTGGATGAACAGACCAACGAACATGACCGCGAATGCAAAGTACCAGGCTAGAGGCTCATAGTCGAAAAGCGTCACTGCTAGGAACATCTTCGAAGCGATTCCAGCTATAGGAATATAGGGAAAGAATGGCGTCACGAAATGCCTTTTCACGTCCGGTCTCTTCTTCCTAAGAGACAGTGCTGCCACATTCACGAAGGTGAAGAGAAGCAATATCAAGATGTCTGCCGCGGCGGCAACTTGATTCAGAGGTATGAGAACGCACGCGGAGACTATTATCGCTCCGCTGATCACGAGGGCGGCGGAAGGGGTCTGGTTCTTTCGATGGAGTCTTCCGAAAATCGTCGGGAGATTCCCGTCTCTACCCATCGCGAACGAGACTCTGGAAGATGAGTATACGATCGAATTGACGGCAGCAATCGATCCGATTATGATGCCAATGGAGATCAACGCACCTCCGATGACCGGGACGACCTCTTGCGAGGCGACAACAAGAGCATCCTGCCCACGATTGGTCGCCGCCAGGTCCGCTATCGGCCTCCATCCCATGACGGCGATCGTCACAACAGCGACCACGATGAAAATGATGGCGCTGATTGTTATGCATAGGAACATTGCCCTTGGCACCGTCCTCTCAGGGTCCTTTGCTTCTTCGCCTGTCTGGGCGACGACCTCGTATCCTTCAAAGATCATGAATGTGAATCCCATCGATGTGGCGATGCTCATGAATGCCATCGGTTGGAAGAATGGTTCAAAGGCATTGGGCGCGACACCGCCATTGAATATTGCCAACAAGCAGAACAGGATGTAGATGGCGATAATACCCAGCAGGAAGGAAGAGACGATTATCTCCGACCTGCCGGCGCCCTTGACCCCTCTATAGTTCAGGTAGATGAATGCTACTGCGATCAACGCCGCAAACAGCTTGGCGATATCGTCTAAAGAAAGCCCGAAAAGAGAGATTCCATACTGGGACAGTAGCGCGCTTACCCCCCAGCCAAAACCGAGTGCGTAGACTGCGCAAGCTATGCAATGTCCAACCCATGACATCCAGCCGCCCAAGAATCCAAAGGGCGGGAACAAACCCTCCTTTATCCAACGGTAGCCGCCCCCAGTCTCCGGAAATGCACTGCTCAACTCGGCATAGGAGACCGCAGTCAGAACCGTCACAAAGAAGTTGAGCACAAACGCGAGGATAAGGGCAGGGCCAGCGATACCGACCGCGAAGCCGATCAGTATGAATATCGAAGACCCGATGTTCGGTCCAATCCCAATCATCAGGACTTCGAGGAGGCCAAGGTCTCGCCTGAGCGATACCTCTACTGCGTTTGGGTCCTTCTTCTTGTCTGCCATAAATGAGGTGCCCTATGAAGTGTGTAAAAGATAACCATTTTGCCTAGACCCCCATAGTCCATTTCAAGGACACCAACCCGCTCCAAATAGTCAACCAGCACGTGACATATCCATAGAATCCTGTCTCCAGGACCGTCATTCCCTATCAAGACTGTCTACCACGTCCCCGCGACCCCTGAGGCTTTCGATGTTGTGAACATGGACGTGATCCCCTTTCTCGATGTTTGCCACGGCTCTTCCGATGACCTCCCCATATTTGACGATCTTCTCGCCCTTCTTTATCGCCTTCGTGGCAATCTTGTGACCGAACTGTATGTCCCTCCGAACGGTCAACTTCATTTCCTTCCCGTTTTTGACAATGACTTCCTCGCCAGATGGGACATTACCGATTGCAGTGGCAACATTGTCCTTGTCATCCATCTTGATTGCAATTGAACTCATTTATGACCTCTGCTACTTGCATATCAGAAATGCGAATAGTGTATTAACAACCATCCCCTCGAATCATTTTCCCCTACAGACAGGGAGCACCTCCCCGCCGTGGTGGATGATCCCTATCGAAGCCTCATTTCCATGTCTTTCGAAAGCCATCCTCAAGGCACCCTCCAAATCGTCCGCATGATCCATTAGCATCTGTCTTTTCATCTCACGTGTGAGTCCGTCAGAGACGGCT
>JAJRAG010000187.1 GCA_028682925.1 Methanomassiliicoccales archaeon | reverse complement strand
GTTGAAGAGAATTCTGATAGACTTGGACAAATGCATCGGTTGCAGATCATGTGAGCTTGCCTGTGCCACTGAGCACACGGCTCCTGAGGAACTTGCTTTGCTCAGTCCGAAGGAGCGAAGGTTGTTGGCCAGGATGAGGGTCAGGAACGGCTCCATAGAGATCATCAACACTCCGGATGGCAAACCTGTTTTCGGACATCAGAGAACCAAGATACCGGCCGGAAAGGCCTATCCAATCCATTGCCGTCACTGCGAAGAGCCGAAATGCGTCGAAGCTTGTATGTCTGGCGCCCTCGCGAGACGGGACGATGGTGCGGTCAGTCACGACCGTGCCGGTTGTGTGAGATGTTGGATGTGCATAATGGCCTGTCCATACGGCGCGATTCTGATCGACCCGTTTGGAAAGTCGATTCTCAAGTGTGACCTGTGCCCAGGCAGGAAGATCCCTGCGTGCGTGGAATCCTGCAAGAAAGGTGCGCTTGTACTTCGATCCGACGAGGGACCGGTCGCGGGCGACCGCGCCGAGAACGTGACAGAGAGGCCTGATTGAGATGGAGTCCTACAAGTATGTGATAATCGGCAACAGCGCAGCGGGGATCGGCACCTGCGAAGGCATTCGAAGGATTGACAGGGAAGGGACTATTGCTGTCATTTCTGACGAGGACATGCCAGCATACTGTCGCTGCCTGACGTCCTACTTCATTGGCGGTAAGGTCACTGAGGATGGCTTGCTCTTCAGACCTAGGGATTACTATCAGAAGAACGACATCAAGCCCATCCTGGGTGCGAAGGTCGCCAGAATAAGTCCAGCCGAGAACCTTGTCGAACTGGAGGATGGAAGGAAGATAGCGTACTCACAGCTCATGCTTGGGTTGGGCGCTAGTCCTGTAATGTACGACATCCCAGGCAAGGAGAAACAGGGCGTCTATGTTCTCAGGACCTACGAGGATGCGAAGAGAATCTCCCACGCCGCGAGGCCTGGGACGAAGGCCGCAGTCTTGGGTGGGGGTCTGGTCGGATTGAAGTCGGCCGATGCGCTGCACCACAGGGGCGTGGAGGTCTGGGTGATAGTCACCTCTCCTCAGATCATGTCTCAGACCATGGACAAGGACGGGGCCGATATCTTGAGGAGACAGCTAGAGGAGAACGGTCTGCACGTGATGACGGAGAAGGAGGTCGTGGAGATAGTCGGGAAAGACCGGGCCGAGGGAGTGAAGTTGAAGAACGGCGAAGTGCTTCCTGCAGAAATAGTCATATTCGCGAAGGGCGTCAGACCGAACATCAAGCTCGCAAAGGATGCTGGAATCGACTGCGATTACGGGATTTCAGTCGACGCCCACATGAGGACGAGCGTCAAGAACATCTACTCAGCCGGGGACGTCGCGGAGGCTAAGGATTTCATAAGCGGCGGGAAGTACATTCACGCAATATGGCCGAATGCGGTGGAGCAGGGAATTGTCGCTGGAAAGAACATGGCCGGCAGGGACGTGGAATACGAGGGGGGCATCGCCATGAACTCCGTGGACCTCTTCGGCCTTCCTTCGATAGCCGTCGGTCACACAAGGGTAAAGAAGGACAGCGGATTCGAGGTCATCAGTCTGATCTCACCGGAGCATCGCTATTATCGGAAGATAGTCCTCAAGGACAACGTCATAGTCGGGTCTGTATGCATCGGATGCATCGAGAGCGCTGGGGTTTTCTCAGGCCTCATACGCAAGAGGGCCGACGTCACGAAGATCAAGGAAGCGATGTTGAGGGACGACTTCGATTATGCCAAGGTCATCGCGGAAGGCATCGTGCAGGACAAGGAACATTTCATTAAGTGCGACTGATCCACCATCGTCCTTCGGCAGCCTGACACGCTCGGGACCCGAGTCCAAGATATGCAAGATGAAAGGCCACTTCGTGTTTCCCACAGTTTAACTAATTGATTGTCAATCCCTGATTGTATGTGGAAGGTCCTTGGGGTCGAGACATCGATACTGAAGGCCGGGCAGGTCTGGAAAGAAAGGATGTCACAGCTCTCCAGGAGAAGAAAGGGCAGAGAGAAATTCCTTCGGGTCCTCGACAAGGCGGACGTCAACCACTGGTTTGATGCCCAGGAGGAGCTGCATGTCCTCTACATACAATTCCCCGAGGACACAGATGCCAATGACATGCATTTCTTCAAGGGTTTCGTCGTCAAGACCATCAAGGGCATTTCAGATCCTGTAATTGATTATGATGGAATTCCTCAGCGCTTCACCATAGTCATGACCGCTGAAGAAGAGGAGAACGTGTTCCAGAGCGTCAACAAACCGAAGTATTGTGACTGAGTCTGCTGGAAGACCTTCGCATGTAGCCATGAACTCATTTCATCCTTCTGAGAGCTTCGATGACCGTTCGGAGGTCGGTCAACTCCTCGTGAGGGATGTCGTGCGAGCTCAGGAGGCGAGCGAGCTTCGAACCTCTGACCGCAAAAGGATAATGCGCGATCCTTGCCGCGTTGAAGTCGGTCGTCCCATCTCCAATGTACACGACCCTTTTACCTTTCTTCATGTTCAACCTGACGATATCGTCCTTGAAGCTGACGGACGAATGATCCACAAGCTTAGGGAAGGCGAACTTGACGCCGTCCTTGGTCACCCTGACCCTGGGGACGACGAGTCCGATCCTTTCCTCCAATCCGCGTTGTCTGAGGAAGTGCTTGATGTAGAAGTCAAGTCCCGCACTGGTGATCGTGAACGGGATCCCAACCGATTCGCAGTGGTCCACTAGTTCCTGGAATCCGGATCTCACCCTTGCTGATCCGTCCAGTTCGTCGACTATTACTTTCCTTCGGACCTTGACCATCATGAACTGCCGACGCATACATTCCTCGAGGGACATCTCTCCTGAATCGAGCTTCTGGTCGAGTGCTCTCCAATCCCCCTGTGCGAATCTATCCAGGATATGCTCGGCCGTGTCGATTTCCACGATGGTGCCGTCGAAATCGCATAGCACAACGATGTCCAAGGCAGCCCCCAATCTCCGTGATACATCGGCCACCTGAAATTGATTTCGTCGACCGGTCTCGAACTCAGCCTGCTTCGGGCTCGTCATAGGTTTTCTTGAACAGATCAGAACATCAAGAACAAAGTCCGACGGTCCGTTTCCATAATCGAACGATTGTCGGTCAATCATCGCTACACATCGAAAGGAACGAATCGAATCAGGCCGTTCTCGGGAATACGTTTGGGGCCGGAATCCTCCTCTACCCTACATCTTCTATCACCGTGTCTGGGGAATGATGATAATCTTCCTGTCCACTCTTGTCCGAGCATACTTTATATTGGAGAATTACATAACCTCGGCAAAACTAGGTCAGAATTGAAGTAACAGATTATCTGGATGCATTTCTGGAGGAATGAACCATGAGTAACGACACCACAATAGAATCGGTGATGGTAGAGCACAGACGCTTTCCACCTTCAAAGGAGTTCAGTGAGCACGCCCACATCAAGAGCATGGAGATGTACGAACAGATGTACAAGGAGTCGATTGCGAACCCTTCGGATTTTTGGGAGAAGTGGGCCAAGGAATTGGACTGGATCAAATCCTGGGACTCCGTCTTCGACTGGAACGTCAAGGAATCGAAGTTCACTTGGTTCAAGGGCGGGAAACTCAACGCTTCCTATAATTGCCTGGACAGACACTGCAGAGGAGCTAGGAAGAACAAGGCCGCGCTCATATGGCAGGGTGAAGCGGAAGAGGATGTTCGTGTCTACACGTACCAGCAGCTGCTCTACGAGGTCAGCAGGTTCGCCAATGTCCTGAAGAGCAAGGGCGTGAAGAAGGGCGACAGGGTGTCGATATACCTCCCGATGATTCCAGAGCTTCCTATCGCGATGCTCGCTTGTGCCAGGATTGGAGCTATGCACAGTATCGTGTTCGGTGGATTCAGCTCCGAGTCTCTCCGTGATAGGATCGCGGATAGCACCTGCAAACTGCTCGTTACTTCAGATGGGAGCTACAGAGGCGGAAAACTTGTTCCGCTGAAGGCCAACGCCGATATCGCTCTGCAGAAAGGAACATCTGTCGCGAACGTCGTCGTCGTAAAGAGGACCGGCGCGCCGGTTGAGATGAAGGAGGGCAGGGATTCATGGTGGCACGAGGAGGTCGAGAAGGTGTCATCGATCTGCGAGCCCGAGGTCATGGACGCGGAAGATCCGCTATTCATCCTTTACACTAGTGGCTCGACAGGAAAACCGAAAGGGGTCCTGCATACAACTGGAGGATTCCTGCTTTATGTGATGCTCACCTTCAGGTGGATCTTCGATTACAAAGAGGAGGATACATTCTGGTGCACTGCCGACATCGGATGGATCACCGGACACAGCTACATCGTCTATGGACCTTTGGCAGAAGGGGCGACGACCATCATGTTCGAAGGCATTCCGACGTATCCTCAGGTCGATAGGTTCTGGAAGATCGTGGAGAAGTTCAAGGTCAACATATTCTACACAGCACCGACCGCCCTCCGTTCACTGATGAGGGAGGGCGAGCAGTGGCCACGTGGCAGGGATTTGTCGAGCTTGAGGTTGCTTGGAACTGTTGGAGAGGCGATCAATCCAGAGGCGTGGATGTGGTACTACAACGTGATCGGCGGAGGTAGGTGTCCTATCGTCGACACATGGTGGCAGACCGAGACCGGAGGAATATTGATCACCCCACTTCCAGGAGCGACGGTGCTCAAACCGGGCTCAGCGACGAGACCGTTCTTCGGCATCGAGCCCGGAATATTCAGGGAAGACGGCACCGAGGCGGGCAAGAACGAGGGAGGATACTTGGTAATCAAGAAACCGTGGCCGGGACTTATGAGGACGGTCTTCGGACAGCACGAGAGGTTCAAAGAGATATACTGGTCAAGGTTCCCCGGCGTCTACCTTGCGGGAGACGGGGCGAGGAGGGACGAAGACGGAGACATTTGGATCATGGGAAGGGTTGACGACGTCATCAAGGTCTCCGGGCACAGGATCGGCGCGGCCGAGATCGAGAGCGCCCTGGTAAGCCACAAGGATGTGGCCGAGGCAGCGGTCGTTCCGATGCCCCACGCGATAAAGGGAGAGGCGATATTTGCCTTCGTCACATTGAAAACCGGAGTCAAGGAGTCCCCAGAGCTGAAGAAGGAACTGATACTGCACGTTAGGAAGAACGTCGGACCCATCGCGGCTCCCGAGATGATTCAGTTCGCCAATGCGCTCCCG
>JAJRAG010000040.1 GCA_028682925.1 Methanomassiliicoccales archaeon | reverse complement strand
TGTGTTCGCAGCAGAGATGAACTGCTCAAGCGACACGCTCAGTTTCTCAAGATCTTTCGGCCTCAGAGTGTTCTCCTTTCATACGTTGGTGAGCCATACGACAGGGATGTCTCCTATGTTGTGTTTGGCCTTGATCTTGAGCGGATAGTTCCTTGTCACGCAGAAACCCTTCATTCCCTCGGACAGCGCTCTGACAAAGAACGCATAAGCCCTTTCCGCCTTCTCCTCTTTGATCAGTTATGTGAAGGAAGCTTCCAGCTTGTAATCATCGACCCCATTGGCTTCAGTCTCATCCTCGACCTCTCCTTCTCCCACGATTTCAATCGGGGCATCGGCTCCGCACGACGGGCATTTCAATGCGTCGGGCGGTATGTCGGTTCCGCATTTGCCGCAAGACACCTGATCTTCAAATCCTCCAGCAAGCGCATATGCCACCACTTTCTCGGCTGTCTTCGCGCCTATCCCCTTCACTCGACGAATGTCATCCTTGGACAAAGACTCGATTTTCTCGATGCTATCGAAACCAGCGTCGTATAGAAGCTCCGCCTTGACTTTGTTCATTCTCGGGATCCTGAGTAGATATGGTATCAACTTCTCTTTTGGCATCGATCTTCCTCTGACTACCAAGTCCTTGCCGCATGACGGGCAGGTCGCAGCACCTTCCTTGACTGGATTGCCGCAGTCAGGGCAGTTCTGCTCAGGACCGATTCCAATCTTGAGCAAGTAATGGGCGATCTTCCTGGCATCGTTCTTTGAGACGCCTCTGATGGCGACGATGGCATCCTCTGAGAGGGACTTGAGGTCACTGGGTGACTTGTATCCGGCCTCTACCAGACCAAGGGCACTATCCCGAGACAATCCGGGTATCGCCGAGAATTGTCCTATCGACTCTCTTGTATGGAGGGAAGTGACTCCTACTTCGATGCTCTCCCCCTCTACCTCCCAGCTCACCAGACTCTCTCCGCCAGGTTGCTCCGTGAATGTGATACTCTTCGCCCTAGTCTCTTTCATTACATGGTCCTTCCAGACTTTGAAGAATTCAATCAGTTTCGTCGATGCCTTCACCTTCGCCGTGATGAACTCTTCGACATCAAGGTCCATGTCCTTCCTCATCTGCTGGATGCGTCTTATAAGATCCCTTGCGAAGCCCTCCGCTTCGATGTCCGGGGTTATGTGGAAATCGATGTAAATCTCACCCTCAGAGAACTTGACGCTCGTCACGTCCGAAGGGAGAGAAGTCGTGAAAGACACCATATTCTGTTCTATCTTGATCATCTGGCCCTCTACTCCCAGCGAGTATTCCCCCTTCTCGACGCTCTCTTTGATCTGAGCTGCTGGCCTACTCTTGAGGAGGATCGCTATCTTGCTAGACCACTGGCGGTAGACCTTCCCTATTGCGAGAGGATTCGGTATCACGCTAAGTATCATATCTTTCCAGACTTCATCTGGATTGACGAACTCTACTCCTTTTAGGTTTGCCTGTGAAATCAGAACCGTCTCCAGTGTTTTCAATGAATCGAGGGTCTCTTTGGTGTTCGTCTTCACGGCTATTCTTCTCAGTGGCCAGCGAAGCTTGACGCCTCTAGACTGTCTCTCCCTCGTGACTATCTCAACAATCTCCTTCACAAGGGACATCGCCCCTTCCAGTCGATCGTCCGCTTTGGTAAGGTCCGGGGCTGGCCAATCAAGCAGATGTATCGAGCCTTTGGAACCGTCTATGTTCTGATAGATTTCTTCAGTTATGTGCGGGCAGAATGGAGCCAGAAGCTTCGCAACCGACAAGAGCGACTCATGGAGCACTTTGTAGGCGGCGGTCTTGTCAAGGTCACCTTCCTCCCTCCACATCCTGTCTCTAATGAGGCGCACGTACCATCGTGATAGATCGTCGAGGATGAATTCTTCGAGCGATCTGCACGCCTTGTGAAGCTCGAACGATTCGATGTGCTTTGCCACCTCATTCTTCAGCTTCTCGTTCCTGGATATCAGCCACTTATCCTCCGGCCTCAGCACAGAGGAGAGTCTAGAATAGTCAACGGAAAGGGGATCAAAGTGATCTATGGACATGTAGGTCGTGGCGAAATTGCATACATTCCAAAGCACGTTCAGGGTCCGTCGAGCGTTCTTCACTCCTTCGTGTTGGAATGCGATGTCCTCCCAGGGAGCATTGGCCTTCATCAAGTAGAACCTGAGCGCATCGGCGCCGTGTTCAGCTATGATCTCAGATGGCTCTATGACGTTTCCCTTGCTCTTCGACATCGGCTGCCCCTGTGGGTCTAGAATCCAACCATGCATGAGCACAGATTCGTAAGGAGCTCTATCAAATCCTATGCATCCAGCGGCGAGCTGCGAGTAGAACCAGCCGCGTGTCTGATCGTGCGCCTCGGTGATCCACTTTGCAGGCCACCATCTGTCCAACTCCTTCCTGGAGCCAGGGAATCCAAGTTGAGCCCATGTAGAAACCCCGGAATCGAACCACACGTCCAGGACATCCGGGACGCGTTTCATCCTCCCCGAGCATTTGTCACATTTCAATGTCACCGCATCGATCCACGGTCGGTGGAGTTCCATGCCCTCTCGGAAGCCTTCGGCACCTCGAAGCTCGTTGACCGATCCAACGACCCTCATCTCCCCGCACTGGCACTTCCAGACCGGGAGCGGGATGCCCCAGTATCTCTGTCTTGAGATGCACCAGTCTCTTGCATTGACCGCCCAATCGTATTCTCGAGAGGACCCTGCCCAATCAGGCGTCCATCGGACCTTGTCTATCTCTTCGAGCATCATGTCCCTTATCTGCGTCACTCTCAAGAACCACTGGGAAGTCGTCCGATATATGATGGGTGAATCGCAACGCCAGCAATGACCATATCTGTGCTCCAATGTGTGGTCGTAGAATATCAGTCTCTTCTCCCTCAGAGCCTGGACTATGTTCGCGTTTGCCTTTCTCGCCTGCATGCCTGCGAACTTCTCCCCCACCTCTGGGCCGAACCTGCCATTCTCATCCACTGGGCAGAAGGCCTCAAGCCCAAACTCCTGCCCGATTTCAAAATCTTCGGGTCCATGGCCGGGAGCTATGTGCACAAGGCCTGTGTTCTCAGCCACGACAGTAGACGATGGTATCACACGGTGGGCCCACTTCCCTGTGATCTCTCTCTGTCGCGGCACGTCCTCAAGGAAAGGGGTCAGGTACTCAACTCCGACGAGGTCATCTCCTTCTATAAGCTCGGATGTCTCATATTCATCCCAGTCCGCAAGGGCTCCGACCTCCTCTGCCAGGTCCTCGAGCAATATCACCGTCTCCTTCTCCTTCCCGTCCTTCCGAGAGTAGGTGACCTTTGCATAGGAGAAATCTGGATGCACGGCGACGGCCATGTTTGCCAATAGCGTCCACGGTGTGGTGGTCCATATCAAAAGTGAAACACCCTCCTCATCCCGAAGAGGGAACTTGACATAGATCGAGGGGTCGCTCTCGTCCCAGTACTCGATCTCAGCCTCCGCAAGCGCAGTCTCGCATCTCGGGCACCAGGATAGCACCCGGTTCGCTGATATGAGCAGGCCTTTGTCAAACGCCCGCCTCAATGTCCACCAAGCGGCCTCGACGTACTCGGGTGATATCGTCAGATAAGGGTTCTCCCAATCCATCCACACGCCGAGCTCTTTGAACTGATCGGTCATGCGTTTCTGAAAGTCGAGGGCGAAGTTCTTGCAGGTGCTCACGAACTTGTCGATTCCATAGTCTTCTATCTCCTTCTTGCTCTTCACCCCTATGGACTGTTCGACCTTGACCTCGATCGGAAGGCCGTGCATATCGTATCCTGGTTGATCTCGAACATTGAAACGTTGCATTCGTTTGTATCTTATGATAGTGTCCTTCAGACTCTTGTTCCAGGCCGTGCCAAGATGTATGGAACCCGTGGTGTAAGGAGGGCCGTCCACGAAATAGAAATCGGCACCGCTTGAGCGTAGCTCCTTGACCTTCCTATAGATGTTGTTCCGAATCCAATTTTCCTGTACTTTCTTCTCGAGCTCTGCTGGATTGTATGTAGACTGGACCTGCTTTATCATCGCCGTCCCTAATGTCCTAATGTGTTATTCCCTTCTTATAACTATAGGACTCTGGCACCTATGCTGATAATGACGTGGACGTTGGTTTGAGCGATCGCGTGGCCGAAAATCGCAGACCTCTCCCCGATTCAGAAAGAATCGAGTCTTATTTGTGTGTGTGTCTTAGCACGTTCACTTGCATATTTCTCTTCTATCTTCGTCAGTGCCCCCTCCACCCTTGATGTGGAGAAATTGTGCTCCTCACACAGGAACTCGACCACCTTTTCTTTGTCAGGCGGTCTCGATTCGACCCTATAGTCGTCCGTTTTCTCGTATTCCAGGAAAATGCGTCTCAGTTCTTCGATTCGGGGAATGTCGGTCCCGATTGACTTGAGAGAGGTCTCGATATTCATGTTCTCGTGTATGAGCCTCAATGCTTTCTTCGGTCCGATACCAGACACACCTGTATTGTAATCTGTGCCCATTAGAAGGCACAGATCGACGAGCTGTTCTCTCGTGAGACTCAGATCATTGAGCACCTTGCTGAGTTCGATCAACTCGATGCTTACTGTTCTAAAATCTGACCTTCCAGGCATCTTGCGTCTTCCCGTCAGGGTCAAGTTCCGCACCAGTCTCGGCGCTCCGAAGAGCAACGAGTCAAAGTCCTGGGAAGAAGCGGCCCAGACTGCACCTTTCGCAGCCATGTAGGCCGCCTGCGCTTCCCCCTCCTCAGGTGCCTGGACAACCGGTATTCCCAGATATGTGAGGAGGATCCTGGATGAGTCGATTATCTCGCTCGTCATCCTGGAGGACTGGGTAGCTTTGGAGAACGCCTTTCCGTAATCACCTTCTCTGAGAGCTTCCTCCCATTCAATCTTAGCCTTGACTCTCTTCTCAGACCTTTCAAGTATAGTCTGTTTCTTCATTTCAGGCGAGACGCCGTCGAAGACGTATGAGGGTCGGATTCCGGCCTCGATCAGATTAGCATTCCTATAGAGCAAGCCAGCAAGGTGGGAAGTCACCCTTCCCTTGGCATCCATCAGGGGCGTGCCATCTGGTTGCCTTATGACGGAGAGGAACTGGTATATAGCATTGTAGGCATCGATGGCCACACTTCTGTCGGTCAGGTCCTCTAGTTTGATGACCTCAATCGGGACTATATCTGAGAGGTTGACACCCATGTCATCATCACATATTGAACCGTCCTCAGATATACTTTCTTGGTGGGATTGAGAGCATGCTCAACTACTTCAAATCATATTCTGGCACAATGACCGGGGAATATGGTTTCCAAGGCAAGAAGCCGGTGAGCGAGGGCCAGGTCTATACACTGAAGATAACGGACATCGGCTCCCTAGGGGACGGCATAGCCAAGGTCGAAGGAATGATCATTTTCGTACCGGACACAAAGATCGGCCAGGAAGTGAAGGTCAAGATAGTCAGGATTGTGAGAAGGACGGCCTTTGGAGAGGTCGTCCAATGAATCTGACATTCAGTCTTTCGTGTAGGGAAGATACAGCACAAGAGTGCCAAAGCCTATCCAAACCAGCAAGGCAATCACCGCAAATACATTCGATCCGAGATAGACGGCCGCCGCGAGAAGCATGAGCGGGAAAATGACTGTTATGAGAATCAGGAAACCCCGGCTTGTGAACCCATTCATCTTGCCACTCAGGGCGGAATGAGAGGAAGCGTTTATGAATCTTTCCCATGGCGAGCCCATAAGTTCGGACACGCAGATGTGCCCCTTCATGCGAACTTGTGCCAGTCTGCGATTTCCTTCCGAAGGTCCGGGCAATTGAATAGAGCGCTTCCTGCCGCAAGCACGGTTGCTCCTGCTTCGACCGCCATTTTTCCGGTTTTCGAGTTTATTCCTCCGTCGACCTCGATTTCCACGTCAAGCTTGTTCGCATCTACATAGTCCCTCGCCTCCCTGATCTTCGACAAGACTTCTGGAATGAACTCTTGCCCTGCGAAACCAGGATAGACGCTCATGACAAGCAATAGGTCTATGTCCCCCATGTGAGGTTCGACCCTTTCAAATGCCGTATCTGGATTGAGGGTCAGTCCCGCTCTCTTCCCAAGCGATCTTATTCTTCTTAGAGCGGGTCGCACATCGTCCGTCGCCTCGATGTGCAGAGTGATTATGTCAGAACCTGCTTCGGCGAACGCCTCCAAGTATTTCTCCGGGTTGAGTACCATCAGATGGACATCGAACGGGATCGAGGAGCATTTTCGTGCTTGGCCCACGACGACCGGACCGATGGTGATGTTCGGCACGAAGTTGCCATCCATCACATCTACATGAATCCAATCTGCGCCAGCATGCTCGAGTCTCCTGATTTCGTCTCCTAGTCTGGAGAAGTCGGCGGACAAGATGGATGGGGCTATCTTGATCATCCAGTTGGCATATTGAATACTTGAATAATAATACTTCGCTGAATCCTCCCTCATGCATGAGCAGGTCTGGTACCCGATCGTTCCAAGATTTTGAAAAGCTTCATAATATGCGATGAATATGACCGGGAATATGGAAGGAAGACGCGATGCTCCCAAGGGGAAAGCATGTGACGTCGCCGGTTGCGGAAAGGAATCAGAGCGCTCTGTGTCGGCCAAGTTGGCGGCGAGGGCTGGTCTCGAGTTCGACGATTCCCTGAGAAGGGTCCACTTATGCAGGGACCATTATAAGAGGCTCAAGAAGGAGACGAGGGAGCTCAGGGAGATCGAGTCTCTCGGTCGGTGAAAGACCAGAAAAGGTTAAGAGCGGCAAGCATTTTTCGCACATAATGAGAGCCTCCACCATTCAGATGCTTTCAAACGCAGGGCTCGCCGGTGCATCTCTGCTCATCCCCAATCTCGCGAGAGATGAGTTCGGATCGAATGCCGTGGAAATAGGTCTCATCGTCGCCTCGTATAATACTGCGATTTTCGTTTCTTCATACATATTTGGTAGAGCTTCGGATGTTTACGGTCGGCGACTCATTCTTGTTGTCGGCCTGTTCCTATCGTCGATCGCTTGTCTCATTCACATCCTTGCCTTCGACACCTTCAGTCTTGCAGTTGTCAGGATTCTAGTAGGAATATGTGCTGGAGTGTTTCCATCAGCCCTGATTGCATATGTGTATGAATCGAGCCAGAAGATTGGCAAGTTCACTTCGTATGGAAGTCTCGGGTTCGGATTGGGTGTCTTTGTCGCAGGCTTCGTCGGCATATACTACCAGATATTCCTTTTCAGCGCAGCATTGCTCGCAGCTTCATTTGCCATATCGCTGTACCTTCCTTTCGGAAAAGAGACCCTTCACAAGGTTGCGATGTTCCCTCGAGCAATAATCAAACGGAACTTTCCAGTCTATTTTTCAGTGATGCTAAGGCACACTGGCGCAAACATGATCTGGGTGACATATCCGATATTCCTTGAGGACCTAGGGGCCGATCCATTCTTCATTGGTGGAATATACGCCATCAATGCCGTGGGACAATTCTTCGTGATGCAGTTGCTGGACCGGTTCAACTCATCATCCCTCGTCGCCTTCGGTTTCATCTTCTCGGCCATAACGTTCCCTTCATACACGCTGGCGGTGGTTTACTGGCAGATCATTCCAGCTCAGATAGTCCTCGCCGCGGCTTGGTCTTGCCTCTACGTGGGATCAATGAAATACGTGATGGAGAAAAACAAAGAGAAAGGGACCGCAATCGGTATGTTCAATTCAGTATTGGCAATCTCAGCGATCATCGGCGCAGTTCTCGGCGGGGCGATTTCATTTGCATTTGGCTATCACGGCGCGATGTACTTCGCCACCGGACTTGCAGTGCTAGGTCTGGTGATTTTCGCTCTCAGTGACAGCTGGATGAGAAAGAGAATCAGCAAAGGATTTATCCACGGCGACCAATAGATGACACGTGCGGCTCGTATTTCTGGGGACGGGAGGAAGCGTACCTTCTCCGAACAGGAACACAAGTGCGACAGCGCTTCAAGTAGGATCAGAGATACTCTTGTTCGATTGCGGGGAGGGAACGCAGCGTCAATTCATGCTTTCCGATGCCTCATTCATGAAAGTTGAGAAGGTCTTCGTCACTCACTTCCATGCCGATCACTTCCTTGGCATTCCAGGAATGATTCAGTCGATGAACTTCAGCGGGAGAGACAGGTCTCTTGGGGTCTACGGTCCACCTGGTATGATCGATGTCATGAGGAATCTTCTTCGGGTCGGATACTTCTCCCCGAACTTCGACATACATGTATATGAGGTCTCCGGAGGAGAGAAGGTGAAGTCTCCTGGCTACACAGTTGAGGCGGTGGAGGTCGACCACAACGTTCCAGCTCTTGGGTACGTATTCAAGGGGAAG
>JAJRAG010000186.1 GCA_028682925.1 Methanomassiliicoccales archaeon | reverse complement strand
TCGACCTTCCATTTATGAACGATCAGAATCCGATGGACTTGCCGCAATTCCAGGCATACGTTCGACCATTGCTAGCACCGGACTATGCAAGAGACAGGATTGCCGACTTGATGCAGAACGCTAGCTCGAGGATTCTTGTAGAGCAATTCTATTGCAGTCCTTCTTGGCTGAGCTCCGATGGTTTAGTCTCCGGCCTTCTCTCCGCTGCATCAAGAGGGGTCAGCGTGAGAGTACTGCTCGATTCGTCTTGGTTCAGTTCGGGAGAGATCAGGAATAACACGGAGATAGTGGAGGGCTTGAATCGGAAAGCCCAGGAGCTTTCGTTGGACCTTCGCGCAAGACTCGTATCCCAATATCACCCATTTCAGATCATTCACAACAAAGGAATAATCATTGACAACACGACCATTGTCTCCAGTATGAATTGGGTGGACGCTTCATTTTATGAGAACAGGGAAGTTGGGATCGAGATATCATCTTCTGAGGTCGCCACGTATTTTGGCGACACTTTCTGGATGGATTGGGCAATAGACCCATACCCTCCAGTAGTCAATCTCTCATTCCATAGTGCCACAATCTACGAGGGCACTCCAGTCCTGCTGGATGCCTCTAGGTCGACCGACAATACAGGCATAGCTAGCATCCGTTGGGACGATGGCGGCGATGGATCGTTCGAGTGGGAGGGTCCCATACACTTGGTCAGATTTGAACCAGGCAAGCATTTGATCTCAGTCATCATCTTGGACAAATTCAACAATTCGGCGACCTCAGAGATAGAGATTCTTGTGCTGAGGACGATTGAAGTCGGCAAGAATGACCTTCTGCTTTACGTGCCTCTTGGTGTCGGGGCTGGAGTATTCGTGACTTGGAGAATCCTCAAAAGGATTAAGACTGGATAGCGTGTTAAGTCGTTCGTGCTTGTTCGATGCTTCGACCTGAACGATCTGACGCCTGTCTTCGATCTTGCTTGCTCAGAATTGAGGGAACGCTACACACCCTCTCTTTTCGTGAATTTGCACCATTATTGGCCTGAGGGGTTCATAGTAATTGAGGACCTCGGGACCGTTCAGGGATTCATTCTCGGTGTGATGGTATCGAACATTCAAGCAAGAATCCTAATGCTGGCTGTGAGGGGGGACAGGAGGAGGAGAGGGTATGGAACCCTGCTATTCCACCGATTCTGCGCGGAATGCGCAAAGAAAGGAGTCAGATACATAACGCTTGAGGTAAGAGAGAGCAACATGTCTGCGATACTCTTCTATGAGAAGATGGGGTTCCAATCAGTCGGGGAAATCAAGAGATATTATACGGATGGAGAGCACGCGCACAAGATGCATTTCTTCCTCTAGTGGAACATCTGATCGTTTTGATGCTCGTTCCAGAAATAATAGGGAGATTTCTCCTTCTGCGAGTGAGTGATATCTGTGGAGAGGCCCTTCTGATAGGACCCATAACGGTCTCTTATCTGTTCCTCAACGGTCCTACTCCTCTTTACCGCGTCCTTTATGTGCTTCTCCTCGATAAACTCGTCACCCGCTATGACCGCGAGATCTCCCGCTGACCGAATCAAACCACCGAGCTCTCTCAGTCTCAGAGTCAGCGCTCCAGTCTTGCCATCAATGGTGCTCGCCCTTCTCCTTGCTTCTTTTGTGATAGCATTGATTCCTGAACGAGCGGCGTGCGGAATCCTGCCGTCTATCGATATCTCCTGCGCAATGAATTGTGCCAGGAGAGCTCTGTTATCTGGAGTATCTTCCATTGAAGTCTCCACTAGAACCTCATATCCGCTTCCATTGATTCTCGAGCGAAGCGGCGAGAGGATTTGTTCAAGATCTTGTATGTTGCACGCCCCTACAAAAATGAAGTCGCAAGGAACACTATCGACTTTGACGCTAGCTCCGGAGCTCTGGGGATTCCTTCCAGAAATCGGGAAGCGTTTCTCTTGCATCCCGGTCAGGATGAATCGCTGCAGATGGCCCAGATGAGGCAACTCATCCAGGAAAAGCACTCCTTGATGAGCTTCGTGTATTGCTCCTGGTATCACTCTATCGTATGGTTGGGTACCCAGGGCAGGGTGACCACCATACGGGTCATGACGGACGTCGCCAAGCAACTCCGTCTCACTAGCGCCGGTGGCCAGGACGAAAGGATTGCGCTCCAAAGGAACTAGAACCTTTCGAGGAGAGATTCTCTCGAATTCCCTCCTTTTCTCCAAGGCCTCTTGGTCCAGAACCCTGATCATATCACCACATCGTTCGAACACGACCACTTCCTCTTTGCCGAGACGTTTTCTCGTTGTTGTAACCCTGTCGTGGCCGCTCGGGAGACCTTTCACTCCGGCCGCGCCCATCGTCACCTCGAATATTCCGCCGATGAGATCTCCGAATGGATTGGTGTTCGAGGCTATGTCTCCGACTTTCGGTCGCTGACACTTCGGACAGAATCGTTCCGAGGGCTGAGAGTACGACCCACAGTTCTTGCATCTGTACCCTAGCCGTTCAGCGACGTTTATCGGGGCGTTCTTTGGATCTATGAGTTCGCCTTCCGCGAACTCCTTCGATTCCAATTCCTTGTGGACCTCCTCGCTTCTCTTGATCTCGATCGATGGTCTCTCCGGATTCTCCGGGTTGTGAACGACGCGAATCTCCTCCGTGGGCATTGACAGATGAAGTGCCAGTGCCTGTGCGATCATTGACTTTCCGGTGCCTGGCGGACCGACAAGCAGAAGGTGACGTCTCTGACGCGCGGCAATCCTTGCGAGATCCACCGCTTCATTTTGCCCGATCACCCTCATCAGTGGATCGTTGGGGATGGCGATGTCAGCCGTTGATTCGATGGGTCCGAGATCGGGCTCACGTCGGAGGTCTATCTTATCTTCCTTCATTAGTTCAGATCGTCCTTGGTCCAAATTTCTATCGAAGCTGGTTGTTTCGTCACATTGCTCATCTTTGTCCCGACGACGGTTCCAATCTTCTTCTCAGAAGCAATATCGAGTATTCTCTGGGTAATTACACCATCGAATACGACCGCCACGGTATCTTTGGGGCTTTCCTTGAGCACATTGGCGAGTTCTTTACTTGGAACTTCCTTCACGACAGCACCTTTGTCGTTGAGAAGTCTGGCATTGAGTGTTGAGGACAATTCCACCAGCATCGTCTTGTACCTCTGTTGAGCAGGCGACAACTTCTTTCCTGGTTTCTTGTCCTCGTGATCTTCTTTTGGGGCTGCGGCCTCCATCCGTTCCATCCGCTCCGTCTTCTCAGCGGTGTGCGGGACAATGTTGTTAGCTTGCGCAGCTTCTCCACCAAACCCATACATCTCGACGAACTGCTCTCCTGGAATCTTGTTCCTGAGGCACTTCATGATCTGCTTTTGAGTGAGCTCTTCCACTTCCTGTCCTCTTGGCGCGCGAGTGACGAAATCGACTTCGGCAACCTGGAAAAGCTCTCTGAGGATAAGCTCTCCCCCTCTGTCACCGTCAACGAAAGCAGTCACTATCCTCTCCCTCGAGAGTTCGCTTATCGTCTTTGGTATGTTTGTCCCTTCGACTGCGATTGCGTTCTTGATTCCAGACTTGAGGAGGTTCAATACGTCAGACCTTCCTTCGACGATGATGATCGAATCGGACTCGGGCACGTTCGGTCCTGCTGGAAGACGATCCTTACCGTAGTACAGGACCTCTTCGACCTGGACAGACTGGCGCACACTCTCGGTCAGATCGATTCCAGTCGTTTTCGATTGTTTCATAAGATCGCCCAAAAGCTCTCTGGCCCTGTCGATGATCTTCGCTCGTTTGGTTATCCGTACGTCCTCGATTGACTCGATGTTTATCTTCGCCTTGCAAGGACCGACCCTGTCAATTGTCTCCAAAGCCGAAGCAAGAATCACGGTTTCCACTTGGTCAAGACTCGACGGTATGAGCACTTCCCCTTCGGACTTGCCCTGTTTCGAGCCGACCTCGACCTCAATTCTGCCAATTCTCCCGCTCTTCTGTAAATCTCTTAGATCTAGTTCGTCGCCGAGCAGACCTTCTGTCTGCCCGAATATCGCACCAACCACGTCAGGCTTCTCCACAATACCATCAGCGACAAGCCTGGCTTTGATAAGATACTTGGTTGTGCTGGGATCTATGTTCATTTCGTTTCACCTCTTCCTTCTTTTCCTGGAAAAACAGCAAGGACTCTTAATATCCGTCCTTGGTCTGGTGCGCGGGAACGATACATTGGACCGGTCCTATG
>JAJRAG010000039.1 GCA_028682925.1 Methanomassiliicoccales archaeon | reverse complement strand
GCTAGATCGATGCTCGGTCTCGGCTGAGCCCACTTGTCTTTCCAGGTATCTGGCTGCTTTTCTGCCGGTAGTTCTGCGGGATTTCAAAACGGACATTCAAACGCAGATATACTCGAACAAATATGATCTGGTCGGTTATCTTCTCCTCAGCGCCACCATCTATCAAGACCACAGATCGTTGGGTGGGGCCTCAAGCGACGCTACTGTTATGACCTGCCCCGAGGACCTCATCTTGAATTCTGAACGAGAACCTCTCATTTACCTGATGGAAGTCCTCTCCGAATCGATCTCGGGTGAATTCCCTGCACTTCTCGTCCACCTTGATGTCATCATCTATCGAAATCGCGTCCTCGATTTTTGGAAAAACGGAGCTCTCTTCCTTTTGAATGTGAATCGTGACATGCTCCACCAACGCTTTGCTCGATCTTGACAATCTATTCAAATCCTTGATTCCTTTCTGTCTGGTCTCATCGATCATGATCCCAAGTAGCTGTCTCGCACGGCGATGTTCGTGGAGCAGCTCCTCGATTTCTGGTTTGAGGTTAGGTGAAGATATCATCGCAGCAGGAAACACAAACCTTTCCTCTTTCTTGTGATGAAACTTGTCCATATAAGAATCCAGGAAATCGACGATCTCGACGACATGATCAAAGTGCTTGTCGATCGAACTCGTTCTTACTATCTCCGCTAGCACGTCCAGCACTTGCCTGATCACACCATGCTCGTAAGAGAGCAGAGTAACGGAAATTCGCATCGCAACGAAGGACCGTCTGTCTGGTATGTATAGCTTTTCGTGGAACAGACCTACGTACCCACTAGTGGTTATTCCGAAGGTCTTATTAGACGCAAAATGGGTTAGGTGAGCTACATCAGAAGAGGGGAAGATTTTGGAAGACTATCTTGAGATGATCATAGACACGGCATCGAAGAACTGTGCGGAGTATTCTGAGGCCAGATACCAATCAGATACGTACGAGTCCATACTCCTGAAGAATGGCACGCCGGAAATCACGACCTTCGACGTGAGAAGAGGGATTGCAATAAGGGCATTGGTGGACGGAGGATTAGGGTTCGGAGCGACAAACATCCTTACGAAGAGGGATTTGAAAACGCTCTTGTCTCGCGTCCTGCGTCTAGCTAAAGCATCTTCTAGGATTGTAAAGACCCCTATATCGATGGGGCAGGCGGAAATTGGCCGAGGAACTGTGGAAGTCAAAACCAGGATCGCCTTCGACGCTGTATCTACGGAATCAAGACTCGATCTTCTTAAGGAGGCGGACTCAGCAGGAGTCGAATCAGCAGAAGCAATAGGAGTCAAACTTCCGGGACGGTACATCTCACTGGATACACTGGTGACTGAGAAACTCGTGATGACATCCGATGGAGCACGAGTTCATAGTACAATACCCAAGGTCACTGTCGACGCGTTCCTGACAGCCTTCGAACCGCAGAAAGGCACAGTTCAGAGGATGTTCAGCCTTGGAGAGTCCAGTGGCTGGGAGAGTGTGGAGAAATGGAATCTTCCTGAGAGGATTAAGAAGGAAGCGCGGATCCTCGCGAATATTCTGACATCGGCAAACCCGATGAAGGGGGAGAGACTTGACGTCGTATTGGGTCCGGAGGTCGTTGGAATAATCAGTCACGAATCGAGTGGCCATCCTGGAGAAGCGGACCGAGTATTGGGAAGGGAGGCCGCCCAAGCCGGCGAGACCTATCTTAGTAGGGATTCGATAGGAATGAAAGTTGGGTCCGATGTTGTGAACGTCGTCGAGGACCCGACGATCCCGCGATCGTTTGGATACTATCTTTACGATGACGAGGGGGTGAAGGCGCGCAGGAGGTACTTAATCAAACAAGGGAGAATAAATGAGTTCCTCCACAACCGAGAGACAGCTCATGTCTTCGGAGTGTCGAGCAATGCTTCTTCGCGTTCCGTTGCATACAATAGAGAGCCTATCGTCCGGATGGCAAATACGTTCGTTGAACCCGGAGACCACAAGTTGGAGGAATTGCTCGAAGGAATCGAGAACGGAATATATGTGAAGAATTTCATGGAATGGAACATCGATGATCGAAGATTCAATCAGAAGTACGTAGGTTTGGAGGCCTATCGCATTGAGAAGGGTCGATTGAAGGGTCTATTACGAAACCCGATAATTGAAATCACTACGCCCGGACTCTGGTCTGCGGTGGACGCGGTCGGCAGAGATATCGAATTCAGCGCGGCATCTTGCGGGAAGGGAGACCCGATGCAGGGCATACCTGTCTGGACTGGAGGACCTCATATCAGACTTAGAAACGTAGCAATAGGGGGCATCTCATGAAAGCAGAAGACATCTGTGAATTTGTTCTCAAGATCTGCAAGAACGAGGGAGCCTCGGATTCGGTCGTAACGGTCGCCGAAATCGAGGAAACGATGATTCGTTTCTCGAACAACGAAATCACTGTCGCGAACACCCTGAAGGATGCGTCGGCCTATATCTTCGCGGTCGATCGGGAGAGGAAGGCCGGCATAGGCGTCGCGGATCTCTCGAAGAAGACCCTTCTGACGTCTGCAAGACGAGCGGTCGCGTCAGCAAGACGGGCTCCGCCTGGTAATGTCTACGCTCCCCTGCCGAAGGGTCCATTCCAATACGACCAGACCGCCTTAGACCAGCCGAAGCTCGAAATGGGGCAGAGAGAACTTGTGGGGTGGGTGGAATCGGCCATCGATGCAGGATTGAGGGAAGGGGCCCAACGTATGGCCGGATCTCTTATTGCCCGGAACAGCAGGGTTATCCTGAGAACAACCGGGGACGTTATTGCTTCGGCGAGGAGTTCTAGCATTGAGATTTCCGTCAGAGCCTTCCTGTCAAGCCTGGCATCGGGTCATTCAACGGCAATTGCAGCATCGGAGCGAGACTTCAAACCCGAGGAGGTAGGAGCAGAGGCTGGTAGGTTCGCCAAGGCCTCTGCGAACCCAATGGATGGTGAACCGGGTAAGTACGAAGCGGTGCTAGGGCCGTTGGTCTTCGCGGATCTTGCTTGTCAGGTGGGTAGATCGGCGTCAGCGTTCAATGTCGACATGGGCCTGTCCTTTTTGGGAGGAAAGATCGATCAGAAGATTGCATCGGACAAATTCGGTCTCGCCGACGATGCGACCCTCAGAGGGTCTTACGGTGCATTTCCGTTCGATGCTGAGGGTATGCCCACGAGGCGAACAGCGATCATTGAAAACGGCACTCTTAGGAGCTATTTGCATAACAGCTCGACGGCCAAGAAATTCGGCACTGAAAGCACGGCCAATGCAGGTCTTATGATCCCTCATCCATTCAATCTCGTTGTCGAGGCGGGCGACAAGACCCTTGAGGACCTCATAGGATCTGTCGACAAAGGAGTGTACGTCACCAATGACTGGTACCTCAGATATCAGAACTATGCTACGGGAGATTTCTCCGTCATACCTAGGGACGCCATGTTCTTCATCAAGAATGGGCAGGTTGAGAAATCGATCAGAGAGCTGAGGATAAGCGATAATATGCTGAGGATATTGTCGAACGTCTCAGCTTTGACAAGGGAGAGGAAGTGGGTCAAATGGTGGGAGGTCGAGGTTCCGACTCTTTCGCCGAGCGTTCTAGTCGACAATATCAATTTCACCAAGTCATCGATGTAATCGTG